>NZ_QOZT01000149.1:0-3773 GCF_003345135.1 Acidovorax sp. BoFeN1 | reverse complement strand
CCCTTGGCCGCCCCTGCGCCCACGGTAAACACCACCTCCATGCCCCCCATCAAGATCGGCGTCGCCCTGGGCGGCGGCGCGGCCAAGGGGTTTGCGCACATTGGTGTCATCAAAATGCTGGAAGCCAATGGTTTTGCGCCTGCTGTGGTGGCGGGCACCAGCGCGGGCAGTGTGGTGGGGGCGCTGTATGCGAGCGGCATGGATGCGTTTGAGCTGCAGGAAAAGGCCGTGGCGCTGGACGAGGGCATGATTCGCGACCTGCAGTTTTCTACCGGCGGGCTGGTGCAGGGCCAGAAGCTGGAAGAATACGTGAACGAGCAGGTGCGCCGCAAGCCGCTGGAGCAGTTGGCCAAGCCCTTTGTGGCAGTGGCGACGCGGCTCGAAGACGGCGAGCGCACGGTGTTTGCGCGCGGCAACACGGGGCAGGCGGTGCGGGCCTCCAGCAGCGTGCCGGGCGTGTTTCAGCCGGTCACCATTGGCAAATACCACTTTGTTGACGGCGGCATCGTGAGCCCGGTGCCAGTAGACGCGGCGCGCCAGCTGGGTGCCGATGTGGTGGTGGCGGTAGACATTTCCAACAAGGCGCGCGGCAAGTCGCCGGGCGACATGCTGGGCACGCTGGGCCAGTCGATTGCCATCATGGGCCAGAAGCTGGGGCAGGCCGAGCTGGCGCGGGCCGATGTCATCATCCGCCCCCAGGTGCTGGACATGGGCTCGACAGATTTCAGCCAGCGCGCCAATGCCATCGTGGAGGGCGAAAAAGCCGCTCTGGCCGCCATGCCGCAAATCCGCGAGCGCGTGGCAAAGCTGCAGGCCGAGCGCGCACAAGCCGCGCGCCTGGCGCAGCAAAAAACGGCCGACGCCCAGCACCAGGCCTGCCTGGACAACCGCTCGCGCCTGCAAAAGCTGGCGGGCACGATGGGGCTGGACAGCGCCTGCGCCCAGCCCTGACGGGCTGCCACCGCTGCGGCGGCGGCCCCGCCGCGCATACCCGGACGCCGCAGTGCGGTACCTTTGCGCTGCTACCATCCGCCCCCATGCCTTTCTTGCCCTCATCCAACCAACCAGGCCTGCTGCGCGGCTGTCTGTGCGTGGGCGGGGGCGCCGTGGTGCGTGAGATCTGGCCCTACAAGCCGGTCGCACATTCCTTTGCCCGGCGATAAACCTTCTTTTCCCTCATCTGCGCAGAACATCCATCGCCGGGCACCCGCCCAGCGCGATGGCGGCCGGTGGCTTTGTAGTAGTAGCGCACGCCGGGCCGCTCCTTCAGGAGATGCGTTCTCATGTACCCCCAAGACCTTGCCGGTGGCGCCACGCCCATCTGCGCCGTATTCGCTTCATGCGCCCAGCTTTCTGTAGCAGCAGCCGCCACCGCCGCGCTGCGCACGGAGTGATGGCCATGGAATTCACCAAGAAGTTTCTGCGGGCCAAGAGCCCGTGCGCCGACGGTTTCCGGTGGTTCAGCCGCCATGTGGAAGACGGCACCGGCTACCAGGATGCGCTGGACACGCTGGTCAACGCCGGGCGCGTTGAAGATGCCTGCTGGCTGCTCGCGCAGTTTGGGCCGACCAACGCGGTGCTGGCGGTGGATGCGCTGGAGGCCGAGGCCATTGTGTTTGCCGGCACGGTGGAGGTGCGCGGCTCGATTGACGTGGCTACGGTGATTCAGGCCGGGCGGTCGATCCGCGCGGGCGGCGGGCTGCGCGCGGGCAGCGCCATTGTGGCGGGCGAGGACATTCGCGTGGCGGGCAGCATCATCATCAGCCAGGGCACGCTGCAGGCGGGCGGCGACGTGCGCGCAGACTGGGGCGTAGAGGTGCAAGGCGACATCGCCTGCGCAGGCGACCTGCGCGCCGCCTGGGATGTGGTGTGCCGTGGCAAGCTATCGCTGAAAGGCGGCGCCTTTGTGGGGCAAGACCTTATCGTCGACGGCCTGGTGGAGTGCGGCAAGGGCCTGCGTGTGGGCGGCCACCTGACGGGGGCCGATAGCCTGCGGGCCGGACAGGGCATTGTGGTGGGCGGTGCCATTACCGGCGTGGCGCACCTGGAGGCGGGCTGGGGCATCAAGGCCGGCGAGTGCATTCACACCCAGGGCGCCATCAAAGCCGGCGAAAGCCTGTGTGCGGGTGAAGACATCCGCGCGGGGCATGGCTATGGCGTGTATGCCGGGCTCAATGTGCAGCAGGAAACCTGGGATTCCAGCGCACAGGTGTGGTCGCCGCATCGGCCCGAGGGTTTGCGCAGTGGCTTGTGGCTGGGGGCCAGTCCTTTGAACCCCTGAAGTCGACAGGAGCAGACGCACCTGTGATGTCCGACAAAATGTAAGCAATAATTTCAGCCTTACTGACCAGGGAGGGATTGAACATGTCCGACGTGAGCGACCTCAGCAAAGACGACGCGGTTTACAGAACCCTTCTGGAATCGACCAAGGCCATTCCGTGGAAGATTGATTGGGACACCAAGAAGTTTGCCTATATCGGCCCCCAGATCGAAGCGCTGCTGGGCTGTAGCCCCGAAAGCTGGATGACCGTGGAAGACTGGGCGACGCGCATGCACCCCGAGGACCGCGAATACGTAGTGAATTTCTGCGTAGCGCAATCCCAGGCCGGGATCGATCATGAAGCGGACTACCGGGCACTGACCAAGGACAACGGCTATGTGTGGCTGCGTGATGTGGTGCATGTGGTGCGCAAGGACAACGGCGAACCCGAGGCGCTGATTGGTTTCATGTTCGACATCAGCGAGCGCAAAAAGACCGAAGAGAAGTTGCTCGCTCTGCAAAAAGAGCTGGAGGCGCTTTCGTTCAAGGACGGACTGACAAACATCGCCAACCGGCGCCGGTTTGATGTCAGCCTCGAAGTGGAATGGGAAAGCGCACGCAGCAACGGGCAGCCGCTGTCCCTCCTGTTGTTCGATATCGATTTTTTCAAGCAATACAACGATCTTTACGGGCATGTGCGGGGCGACAAAGCCCTGATCGAGATTGCGCAAACGCTGAGCCTGGCGCTGGATGGCCCGCGCGACGTGGTTGCGCGTTTTGGTGGCGAAGAGTTTGTTGTGCTGTTGCCGCAAGCGGATGCCTCGGTGGCACTGAAAGTTGCCGAACGCTGCCAGCGGCTGATTCAGAAGCAAGCCATCACCCACACGCAATCACCGCTGGATCAGCGCGTTACCGTCAGCATTGGCGTTGGCACCGTCACGCCAGGCGCCCACATGAAACCCTCCAGCTTCATCGAGGCAGTGGACCAGCAGCTCTATGCGGCCAAGAAAAACGGCAGAAACCGGATCGAGACGGTTCAGGTGGCGGCTTGAACGCGCCGGCCCGGTGCATGCCGCAATGGCGTGCTGAAGTAAACCTCGCTGGTGGCCACGGCCGTTGTGTATGCCGACCAGGGCGGGATGGGCGCGCCTGTGCTGGGCGCGGCGCTCTCCGTTCTTTTTGATGCCCATGCCTCAACACCCATCGACAAAGGCCGCAACGCCCTCGGTTCACACCTGTGCATGGCAGGTGTTCTGGATCTTTCTGCGCCTGGGCCTCACCTCGTTTGGCGGCCCGGTGGCGCACCTGGGCTACTTTCGCGATGAATTCGTGCAGCGCCGCCAGTGGCTGACCGAGCGCAGCTATGCCGATCTGGTGGCGCTGTGCCAGTTTCTGCCCGGCCCGGCCAGCAGCCAGGTGGGTATGGCGCTGGGGTTGATGCGGGCGGGCATGCCGGGGGCGCTTGCGGCCTGGCTGGGGTTCACGCTGCCTTCGGCGCTGGTGCTGGCTTTGT
>NZ_QOZT01000148.1:0-4007 GCF_003345135.1 Acidovorax sp. BoFeN1 | reverse complement strand
GTTGAAACCCGCGAGCATCGCAAATGAGCTAAACGAAATTCAAATCGTGGACACCCATGAATCCTCTGAAACCCGCTTCAATACTGGCGTTGCCGCCCTTCAGCATCAAATAAGCCGGACACTACTGATGACAACCAGACCCTTGCAATTTTTGCGCCGTGGCCAGCCGGTGGCGCTGGGCAATGTACCACCCGACCGCACGCTGTTGCAGGTGCTGCGCGAGGACCTGGGCTGCACCGGCACCAAGGAGGGCTGCGGCGAGGGCGACTGCGGCGCCTGCACCGTGGTGCTGGGCGAGGCGCGCGATGGCAAGGTGCACTACAGCGCGGTGAACAGCTGCATCCGGCTGGCGCATTCGATCGATGGCATGGCACTGTGGACGGTGGAGGACCTGGCGGAAGACCCCTTGATCCAGCCGGTTGCCTTGCCCCACAAACCGACGCGAGCGGACGGCGGGCTAGGCGTACGGAGCACAGGAACCGGAATGGGCATGCAGGTCCATGAGGATTACGACGAGCGGGAAGAAAAGGGGCCCGCTACCCTTTCCGGCGCAACGACGCCCCCCGTTCGCGCAGTAGGTTTGCATCCTGCCCAGGAGGCCATGGTGCAGTGCCACGGCTCCCAGTGCGGCTTTTGCACTCCCGGCTTTGTGATGAGTCTCTTTGGGATGTATCAAAACCACGTTTGCCAGGGCCAGCCCGTCACCCGCGCACTGGCGCAGGAAGAACTCTCGGGCAACCTGTGCCGCTGCACCGGCTACCGCCCCATTCTGGACGCCGCGCAGCACATGGCCACGCTGCCCGCTGTGGCGGTCAACGAACCCCAGTTGCTACAAAAATTAGAGCTGCTTGCGCTTACCAGCAAAGGGCTAGAGGCCAATTTTTCATATATTTCACCGACCACACTGCCCGCCCTGCTGGCGGCCCGGGCCGCGCACCCGCACGCCCAGGTGGTGGCTGGCTGCACCGATGTGGGGCTGTGGATCACCAAGCTGCACAAGCAATATGCACAGATTCTGGATGTGACGCGCGTGGCCGCGCTGCGCACGGTAGACACCACGCCGCAGCACATCCGCATCGGCGCGGCAGTCACGCTGACCGATGCCTTTGCCGCACTCACCGCGCAGTGGCCGCAGCTGCACCGCTTTGCCACCCGCTTTGCCGGCCTGCCTGTGCGCAACGCGGGCACGCTGGGCGGCAACGTGGCCAACGGCTCGCCGATTGGCGACTCGATGCCGCTGCTGATCGCCCTGCGCGCCCAGGTAGTGCTGGCCAGCACGCGCGGTGAGCGCACACTCGCGCTGGAAGACCTCTACACCGGCTACCGCCAGAACGCGATGGCCCCCGACGAGCTGCTGGTGCACATCCTCGTGCCGCGCCCTGCGGACACCGAAAGGCTGGCCGTCTACAAGGTATCCAAACGCTTTGACGACGACATCTCGGCCGTGTGCCTGGCGCTGAACCTGGACATCGCAGGCGGCGTGGTGCAGCGCGCCCGCATTGGCGCGGGCGGCGTGGCCGCCACCCCGGCGCGCGCGCGGCAGGCCGAGGCCGCCCTGCAGGGCCAGCCCTGGACCGAGGCCACCGTGCAGCGCGCCGCGCTGGCACTGCAGGCCGAGTTCAGCCCCATCTCGGACATGCGCGCCAGCGGCGCCTACCGCAGCGCGGTGCTGGGCAACCTGCTGCAGCGCTACTGGCTGGAGAGCCAGGGCCATCAGGCCGCAAGCCTTGAAGATCTTGACCTGGAGTCCGTGGCATGAACGCCCCCCACACGCTGTTTCCCCAGGTGCCGCCAGCCTCCACCGGCCCCGCCATGGGCCAGTCACACATCCACGAAAGCGCTCGCGCCCAGGTGGCGGGCGCCGCCCATTACATCGACGACCTGCCCGAGGTGAAGGGCACGCTGTATGCAGCGCCCATCCTCTCGACGGTGGCCCATGGCCGCCTGAACGGCGTGGATTCGCGTGCCGCGCTGGCATTGAGCGGCGTGCGCGGCGTGGTGCTGGCGGCCGACGTGCCGGGCGACAAGCTGCTGGCCGCCTTTGCGCACGACGAACCAGTTTTCGCGCTGGACACCGTGCAGCACATCGGCCAGGTGATCGGCCTGGTGGTGGCCGATTCGGTGATGCAGGCCCGCCGCGCGGCGCGCGCCGTGCAGCTCGACATCACGCCCCTGCCCGCCATTCTTTCCGTGCAGGCGGCGCTAAAGGCTGAAAGCTACGTGCTGCCGCCGGTGTTCGTGCGCCGGGGCGACGCGGCCGCGGGCCTTGCGCAAGCGCCGCACCGCCTGCAAGGCGCCTTCGAAGTGGGCGGGCAGGAGCATTTCTACCTTGAAGGCCAGATTGCCTATGCCATCCCGCAGGAGCAAAAGCAGTGGTCGATCCATTCGAGCACGCAGCACCCCGGCGAAGTGCAGCACTGGGTAGCGCACGCTCTGGGCATCGACAACCACGCCGTGCGCGTGGAGTGCCGCCGCATGGGCGGCGGCTTTGGCGGCAAGGAGACGCAGGCCGGGCACCTGGCCGTGTGGGCGGCCGTGGCCGCGCACAAGTTCGGCCGCCCGGTCAAGCTGCGGCTGGACCGGGACGAAGACTTCATGGTCACCGGCAAGCGACACCCGTTTGCCTACGAGTACGACGTGGGCTTTGACGACACGGGCCGCATCACGGGCCTCAAACTGCAGATGGTCGCCAACTGCGGCTTCAGCGCCGACCTGTCAGGCCCCGTGGCCGACCGCGCCGTGTTCCACGCCGACAACGCCTATTACCTGAGTGACGTAGAAATCGCCTCGTACCGCTGCAAGACGAACACGCAAAGCCACACGGCGTTTCGCGGCTTTGGTGGCCCGCAGGGCGTGATCGTGATCGAGGCCATTTTGGGCGACATTGCCCGCACGCTGGGGCTGGATGCGCAGGACGTGCGCCTGGCCAACCTGTATGGCAAGGACGCCAGCGCGGGCCGCAACATCACCCACTACCAGATGACGGTGGAGGACAACATCCTGCACGCGCTGCTCCCGCAACTGGAGCAGTCATCCCGTTACCGCCAGCGCCAGGCGGACATTGCCGCATGGAACGCGCAAAGCCCGGTGCTCAAGCGGGGCCTGGCCATCACTCCGGTCAAGTTCGGCATCAGCTTCACGGCCACGCTGTTCAACCAGGCGGGCGCGCTGGTGCATGTCTACACCGACGGCAGCGTGCAGGTGAACCACGGCGGCACCGAAATGGGGCAAGGGCTGCACACCAAGGTGGCGCAGATCGTGGCCGACGAGCTGGGCGTGCCACTGCACCGCGTGCTGGTCACCGCCAGCGACACCGGCAAGGTGCCCAATGCCAGCGCCACGGCGGCCAGCAGCGGCACCGACCTCAATGGCCGCGCCGCGCAGTACGCGGCGCGCCATGTGCGCGACAACCTGGCGGCGTTCGTCTGCGGGCTCGATGGCTGCGGAGCGGGTGCCATCCGTTTTGCCGGTGGTCAGGTCATCTCGCCCAAGAAAGTGCGCGCGTTCGATGACGTGGTGAAGGAGGCGTATGCCAACCGCATCCAGCTGTGGAGCGACGGGTTTTATCGCACACCCAAGATCCACTACGACAAGGCCACGCTCACCGGGCGGCCGTTCTACTACTTCAGCTACGGCGCGGCGTGCACCGAAGTGGTGATTGACACCCTCACGGGCGAGAACCGCGTGCTGGCCGTGGACATCCTGCACGACGTGGGCCACAGCATCAACCCGGCCATCGACATTGGCCAGATCGAGGGCGGCTTTGTGCAGGGCATGGGCTGGCTCACCACCGAGCAGCTGGTGTGGAACGACAAGGGATATCTGGCCACCCACGCGCCCAGCACCTACAAGATTCCGGCCACGGGCGACATTCCGGCGCATTTCAAGGTGGACTTGTGGCCCGAGGCCAACCGCGAGGACAACGTGGGCGGCAGCAAGGCCGTGGGCGAGCCGCCGTTCATGCTGGCGATCAGTGTGTATGAGGCGTTGCGCAATGCGGTGGCGGC
>NZ_QOZT01000147.1:0-4360 GCF_003345135.1 Acidovorax sp. BoFeN1 | reverse complement strand
CCACCATCCACCCCCGACGAGCGCACGCGCGAGCGCCACCTCAACGCGCTGGTGCTGGGCGAGCTGCGCCGCGCCGCCGCCGTAAAGCTGGGCGTAGACCTGCCGCACGACAAGCGCCTGCGCCACCTGTGCGAGGCGGTGCTGGCCGACCCCACGCGCCACGCCACCCTGAGCGCCTGGGCGCAGGACACAGGCGCCAGCCCGCGCACGGTGGCACGCCTGTTTCGCACCGAGCTGTCCAGCACCTTCACGCAGTGGCGCCAGCAGGTGATCTTGGCCAAGGCCGTGTCGCTGGCTGCGGGCCGCATGCCCATGGGGCAGATTGCCGCCGAACTGGGCTACAGCCCCAGCGCCTTCAGCGCCATGGTGCGCAAATCGGTGGGGCAGCCGCCAGGGCGGTTTCTCGGGCAGCAGCCGCCCACCCCTGCCCAGTAGGCTCGCACGCTCTGCCCCACCGGCGCACGCAGCGCCCAAGGCGCATGGCGCACAGCGCCTTGGGCCTGTACCCCACGAACGGGGCCTATTACGACAAGGATGTCCAGAAAGCGCTGGACGCAGCAAGCTTACATGTGCGCCTGTATGCGCCACTGGCTTATGTCCAGGTGCCATCCTTTAGCTTCTGGGGCGATGGCTAAGGCCACCATGCGATTGAACCCGGCCTGCGCCTGGGGCAACGGCTGACCCGCATTGCCGCGGGTCACAACGGCGACTACGCCAAACTCTATCTACTACGCCAAGCTCTACCTCAGTGATCCGCACCTGATTCCCGGCCCGATCGACAGCACGGTGGAGGAAGTGAAACACCCGAACGCGATGCGGGCCATGGTGGGCGAAAAAATCAGGATCTATCCTGGAACCGTGTCGCCGGAGAAATACTGGAAATTGCTCCCCGAGGCTGCGGGCGAGGCGTTGAAAGGCTTTGCGACCAGGATCAAGAGCGCAAACTGACCAGGCTGGCGGCCACCGCAGGGCGCTCCGGTGCCTGTTGCAACCACCGACTGAAAACAAAAGGGGAACGTGTTGAACACGTTCCCCTTTTGACTTCATGGCTGTGACGGACTTAACTGAACGGCATCAGGCAAGAGCCGGCGCTGTGAACAGCGCGAATGTGAACTATTGCTGAAATCCAACCGATACATGCTTCACGCCATTCACCGGTGTTTCATCTGCTTGAATGACGTAGAAATACTGGGTCACTGCCCCCAGGGAATAGCTGTAAGCCGTGCCCCGATAGTTGGAGCCACCGGGGCCGGTCAGCCCGGCCGATGTGAAGATTTGGCTGGTCTGGGCGGCGGTAAAGCGATCGCCGACATTGTTGCTGGACGAGCCATCGGCAGCGAAGGTGAAAGTGGTGTCTGCTGACCCACACGATTTTTCAGTGAAGGTTTTACCGTAGGCTTTCGTCAAGTCAGTTACTTTGCTCATATTGGCTGACACTGCGGCGTAGCCCGACTGCATGGTGGTCCCGGTGCAAGCCAAAGCGATGTTTCCATCGGCCCTCTCGCCTCCGCCGCCGATGGATGCACCACCCCACGTGTAATTGGCACCGCCGTCGCTGGTCGTGAACGTAGCTATCAACTTGGAGTTCAACGGAAGGCTGGTCGTGACAGCCGCACCGTTGGTGGCGATGGTGGCGATCTGCGTGCTGCTGGATAAATCAGGTCCGTAAACCGTATAGGCCAACGCCCCGGAGGTACCCGTACCGCCCGGTGGGGGGGTACTGCCTGTGCCGCCGCAAGCGGTGGGTGTGCTGATGCGCTTGCCCGTCCAAGTGCCCGAATAGTTGCTTGTTTGATCCCAGCTTGCCACGAGGCTGCTTCCCCAGGTGCCAGAAACGGAATCGCGGGCACTGAACCTGCCATTGCCGACATCGACGTTAAATTGCCCCGCCGGATATGCCTGCGCAATATAGGCTGAAATATTGATGGAGCCTGTGTACGCATGGATGGATCCCGTCATGAATGACTTCGGATCGGCCGCCGTGGTTCCTTTGATGGAGCCGTCTACTTCGCTGATGGTTGCCGTGAATTTCTGATTGCTGCGATTGGATCCAATGATTTCCCATACGCCCGCATACAGGCAATTCATCTGGTTGGTCATGTGGTTCTGAGCGGCCTGCGCACTCACCAATGGCTTCCCTGGTGAAGCTGCAGCCATTGCGTTTTTCACCGCTGGGTCAGCTGCAAATGCGGCGGGGGTTTGAGCGAAGTTCAACTTGCTGCTGCCCAACGCTGCACGGGATGAATCGGAAATTGAAATCAGGCTGTCGGGCGTACCACCCGAGTCCAGTGACTGCAGAAATGAAGCGATGTTTGTCACCGTGTCATTGGTCACGTCCGTTGCGCCCGGTACCAGCTGGACAGGGGTAATCACAGCCCCGCCTACTGCCGATCCAATGACGGTTCCGCCAACGGAAAAAGTCACGGTTTCACCTGGAACGTAGTCAAACTTTCCCATAGCGTCGGTCACGCCGCTCGCGCTGGGTGATGTGTACTGAAGGCCTTTCACCGGGGCATCTACAAAAATACCCTGCGACATCACGACCGGCGCTTTAGTGTCGTCACTGCCGCCTCCCCCGCAGGCCGTCAATACGGCTGCCATCGTTGCTGTAAAAATCAATTTTTGAAATTTCATGGGAAAAATACCTCCGTCAGGATGCATGACAGTTGGGAGAGAAAGGCTTGGCGAGCAGTCATCCGGCAGGGCCCTTGATTTCCCTTGAAGTCCTGCTTGCGATGTTCTGTTACAAAGTAGAATTTAGAAGCAAATACAGCTTCTCGCTATGGGGCAGATGCCCTATAGCTTTTGTGCCGTCACACCCACTCATGCGACTCCAAAGGTCGTATCTCTCCTCATGGCTTTGTCTGCCCAAACGCTCTCTACCGCTCTTTTGGATCTTTACGAAGGTGCTCAGCACAAACCCATCACCGTTTTTCCCCGCTATGCACTGGAGATCATCAAAAAATTCATTGACTTTGATACGGCTCTGATCGGCCTGGCAAAGATGGGGGTCGATGGCCAGCTGTCTGCAAGCTATGCGTTCAACTATGAAGAAGAAGCAAAAATTAATGACGAGTACATGTCTATCGCCAATAGAGATCCCGTCACGAAAGCCATCTTTGGGTCACCAGGAAAAGCGGTCAATCTGGATGTGACTGAATTTATCAGCGGGTATGCGGAACGCGATATTCGCGATTTTGTCAAACGCAGGCGCCACTCGCACGTTCTCGCCATCGCGCCTCACTACTGCCCAAAACACGGCCAGCTCGGCTTGTCGTTGCGCCGTGCGGATACCAAGTGGGCCTATCAGTCTGCAGAAACCACCGCCCTGAAGATATTGATGCCGCATGTTCGAGAGTCATTTCGCGTGAACAGGGCATTGTTTTCGCACCAGATTTCATTGAGCAGCGCGGACCCCATTGGCGGGTTCTGTATTTTTGACGTGTCAGGCGTGATCGTGTACCAGGACAATTCTTTCGAGAATTTCATGCGAGGTGTGTTTCCAGAGTACGAAGGTTTCAAAGTACCCCATCGCCTGCTGCAAAACTTCTTGAAAAATCCTCAGCATCGTCAAGCAATTGGACGTCTTCTGATGCAGGCAAGCTGGGCTGGTCATTTTTGCTTCCTATCTGTACGTCCCAAAAATCGACTGGATGCATTGACACCGCGAGAGCAGGCTGTAGCCCAGTTCTACGGAACAGGATTGACTTACAAAGAAATCGGCCAAGAGTTGTCTATTTCACCGGCGACAGTGCGGCGGCATATTGAAACGACTTACGTGAAGCTGAATATCAAAAACAAGGCCGATCTGGCCTCTTTGGTGCATGCGCACACATGTGACACCGGGTTGCCTAAAAATTTTCTTGCACACCTGGCACCAGAAAATCACCAGTGATGACTGGCTGGAGCGTGATCATCCCGTCTGGCGTCTGCGGCGATGGGCTGACGACGGCCCCGCCCTCACCCCCGACGAACGCACGCGCGAACGCCACCTGAACGCCCTGGTGCTGGGCGAGTTGCGCCGCGCCGCCGCCGTAAAGCTGGGCGTAGACCTGCCGCACGACAAGCGCCTGCGCCACCTGTGCGAGGCGGTGCTGGCCGACCCCACGCGCCACGAAACCCTGAGCGCCTGGGCACAGGACACAGGCGCCAGCCCGCGCACGGTGGCGCGGCTGTTTCGCACCGAGCTCTCGAGCACTTTCACGCAGTGGCGCCAGCAGGTGATATTGGCCAAGGCCGTGTCGCTGGCTGCGGGCCGCATGCCCATGGGGCAGATCGCCGCCGAACTGGGCTACAGCCCCAGCGCCTTCAGCGCCATGGTGCGCAAATCGGTGGGGCAGCCACCGGGGCGGTTTCTGGG
>NZ_QOZT01000146.1:0-4602 GCF_003345135.1 Acidovorax sp. BoFeN1 | reverse complement strand
CCTCAGCACACCCGCCCCGCCTTCAGGCCGCTCCAAATGCTCCGCGCATGGCCTGCTCCAAATCCTGGCGGAGGTCTTCCACCTCCTCCAGCCCCACCGAAAAGCGCACCAGGGTGCCAGGCTGCAGGTGCGGCGCGGGCCGGCTGCGCATGGATGCAAGCTGGTAGGGAACCACCAGGCTCATGGGGCCGCCCCAGCTGTAGCCCAGCTTGAACAGGCGCAACCCATCACAGAACGCGTCAACCTGCTGCTGGCTGAAACGCGCGTCGATCATCACGCTGAACAAACCCGCCGCAGCGCCATGGCCATCGTTTGCAGCGCCGCACAGCGCCTGCCAGTGGGCGTGGCCCGGTGCACCGGGCAGCACCGGATGCAGCACCTGCGCCACGGCGGGCTGCTGCTGCAACCACTGAGCCAGCTGGCGCGCCGCAACGTCGTGTGCACGGTAGCGCAAACCAATGCTGGGCAAGGCGCGCAGCACGGCTTCGGCATCGTTGGCTGCGATGCCCAGGCCCAGGCGCATGTGCGTGAGCTTGACTTTCATGTGCAGGGCCGGATCGCGCGTGATCACACTGCCCATCAGCACATCGCCGCCGCCACTGGGGTATTTGGTCAGCGCATGCACCGAAATATCGACGGCCAGGCTGCCGCTGCCGACTCCTGCCAGATCAAAGGGCGCAAACGCGAGGCCGGCGCCCCAAGTATTGTCGAGCGCCGACGTGACCCCCCGGGCACGGCAGATGCGCACCTGTTCACACAGATCAGGGAATTCCATGGTCACCGAACCAGGTGCTTCCAGCCACACCAGGCGCGTGGCCGGTGTGATGCGCGCTGCCAGATCGGCGGGGTCGAGCGGGTCATACAGCACATGGTGAATGCCGAAGCGAGCCAACTCGCCGTTGGCCAGGTCTTTGCTGGGACCGTAAGCGTTGTCGGGAATCAGGACTTCATCACCGGGCTGGAGCAAGGCCAGGGCCACATTGGCAATGGCCGCAAGGCCACTGGGCACCAGCACGCATTGCAGCCCGCCCTCCAGGGCGCACAGGCGCTCTTCCAGCGTGAACGTGGTGGGCGTGCCATGCAGGCCATAGGTGTAGCCGCTCTTGTCTTTCCATTCGCGCGAACGCATCGCGGCCACGCTAGGGAAAATAACCGTAGATGCCTTGAACACACCAGGCTGGGGCGCGACAAATCCGGCAGGCGGGACATAAGGGTGATGGACGATGCGGGTTGCAGGCCCAAAAGTGGTGTCTTCAGTCATGCCAGCCATGGTAGCGCGCCCACGGCCGTAGCCTGCGGTACCACCGGGCCGCAAGCCCGGGTGCAGCGCCCCCATGCGTAGGTGGGGGCGAGATGCCTGTGGCTTAGCTGGGCACCTTGAGGTTGTTGGTGACCGATGTCACGCCCTTCACCTCTTTGGCGATGGTTTCAGCGCGCTCGCGGGCGCTTGCATTGGGTGCGGGACCCGAAAGTGTGACTGCGCCGGCACGGGTGTCGACGTCGATCTTGAACGCGCTCAGATCTGGGTCCTTGGCCAAGCCAGCAGACACCTGCGCTGTGATCGTCGCGTCATCCATTGCGCCCATGGCAGCAGTGCCCATTTCCTGCGCGCCCGACTGCACCTTGGCAGCGCCCTCTTCGACCTTGGTTTCCGCATTCTTGAGGGCGTTTTCTGCCTTCACCTTCGCATCCGCGGCGGCCTGTTCGGTTTGTTGCACAGCGGAATCGAGTTTTTGGCCCACGGTGGGCTGCTCTTGCTTGTCGCACGCGGCCAGACCCAAAGCCAAGGCGCTGACACCAAGAATGCTCAGGATGCGCTGCGAACCACTGTGCGAAAAATGACGGATATTCATGTGATCACTCCTTCCAGATAAAAGATGGTGTGAATGTAGGCAGCACATCGTGACGCCTGGGGTCGGACAGCGCCGAATGGGCTGTAGGACAACAGCACCAACCTGCTCTGCCCCTCGCGAAAGACAGTTGGCGCGCGGGGATGCCTTCGGGTGCGCCAGGCCGATGCAGCGGCGACAATTGCAACGATGTCACTGAACACCTTGTCCCGCTGGCTTCCGTTTCTGAACTGGCCGCGCCCAGAACTGGCCTTGCTCAAGGGCGAATTCTGGGCCGGAATGACCGTCGGCCTGATGCTGGTGCCGCAGGGCGTTGCCTACGCCGCGCTTGCAGGGATGCCCCTGGTGACCGGCATCTATGCATCCCTCGTGCCGGCTCTGGTGGCCGTGCTGTTCAGCGCCTCCACGCGCCTGGGCGTGGGGCCCACGGCACTGACCAGCCTTCTGATCGGCGCATCGCTGACGGGGCTGGCCGAACCCGGCAGTGCGCAGTGGGTGGCCATGGCGGCCTGGATGGCGATCCTGTCAGGACTGTTGCAGCTGGTGATGGGGCTGGCGCGCTTTGGCTGGTTGCTCAATCTGGTGACCTCACCCGTGCTCAGCGGCTTTACCCAGGCAGCGGCGCTGCTGATTCTTTCGTCCCAGCTCGGGGCACTGACCGGGCTGCGCTCCGATCTGGGCGCCTTGTGGACGACGCCCTCGCTGGGCCATTTCGATCTGACAGCAGCGGCCTTCGGCCTGGGTAGCCTGGTGTTGCTGATAGTGGCGCGCCGGCTGCGCCCGGGCTTTCCGGCTGCCATCGTGGTGCTGGGGGCTGCGGGTGCCGTCAGCTGGGCCCTGGGCTACGCCGAGGCCGATGGTGCGGTGGTGGGAGCCTTGCCGGCCGGCCTGCCCAGCTTTTACTGGCCGGGCGCCCTGCCCTGGTCCAGCTTTTCGGCACTGGTCATGCCGGTGCTGGTGGTGACGCTGGTCAGTTTTCTCGAAACCGCTTCCAGCGCCAAGGTGGACAGCCAGCGCTCGGGAGAGCGCTGGAACGAAAACCAGGACCTGATCGGTCAGGGACTGGCCAAGATCAGCAGCGGCCTGTGTGGCAGCTTTGCCACCAGCGCTTCATTCTCTCGCTCGGCCATCAACCTGTATGCCGGCGCCCGCAGCGGCTGGGCCACCGTGTTTGCCATTGCCCTGATGCTGGTGGTGCTGCTGTGGCTGACACCAGCGCTTTACCATGTGCCGCAATCGGTGCTGGCCGCCGTGGTGGTGACGGCTGTCACCAGCCTGATCAAACCAGGCAGTTTTGTGCGGTTGTGGCGGATTTCCCGCATCGAGGCGGTCATTTCTGGCGTTACCTTCGGTTTGACGCTGGCCACGGCCCCCCGCATGTACTGGGGTGTGCTGGTGGGCCTGCTGATGAACCTGAGCCACTTTTTGTACCAGCGCCTGCACCCGCGCATCATTGAGGTGGGATTGCACCCCGACGGCAGCCTGCGCGACCGGCATCTCTGGCAACTGCCCGCGCTGGCGCCCCATCTGCTGGCCTTGCGCATGGATGCCGAACTCGACTTTGCTTCCTCCAGCGCGCTGGAACGCCGTGTGATGGACCACCTGGGCCTGCACCCCGATGTGGTGCATGTCTGCCTGCTGGCCCAGCCCATCAACCGCATCGACGTGACGGGTGTGGAAACCTTTGCCAACCTGGTTTCCACACTGCGTGCCCGCACGGGCACGCTGCACCTGAGCGGGCTCAAGCTGCCCGTGGAACAGGTACTGCGCCGCGCCGGGGTGCTGGAGCCCGGCCCGGGTCTGGCCATGTACCGCACCGACGCCGAAGCCTTGCTGGCACTGCAGCAACTGCCGGGACCGGCCCACAACGCCAGTGATGGCGTCGCAGACAGCCAAAAAGCAAGGGCCGACTGATACACTCGCAGGCTACTTATGGCCCTCAAAATCCGTGCCTGATCCGGCTTCCCACATCGTAGACCTGCGCGACCTGCGCCTGGACACTGCGCACGCTCTGGTAGCCCAGGCCAGCGGGAGCGAGGCTGCCCTGCGCCGCGATCAGCCCTCACGGTACCTGCAGGGCCTGATCGACGGGCTGTGCGAACTCTCTCTCAAAGACCACCTCACCGGGCTGGCGAACCGTCGCCATTTCCGTGCGGTGCTAGAGCGTGAAATCGACCGCGTGACACGCTCGGGTGAAGCCGCCTTGCTGCTGATGCTGGACATCGACCATTTCAAGCAGATCAACGATACCTACGGGCATCTGGCCGGCGACGTGGTGCTGCAGTCGGTGTCGCGCACCCTGAGCGCCTGCGTGCGCCCCATGGACACACTGGCGCGCTACGGTGGCGAAGAATTTGCAGTGGTGCTGCCCGCCTGCCAGGCAGGCTTTGGCAAGGTGGTTGCCGAGCGCATTCGCCGTGCGGTGGCCAACACGCCGGTGCGCATTTCGCCTTCGGTTGAAGTCAACGTCACGATCAGCATTGGTGGCGCTTTCGCCATGCAATGGATCCGCTCCACCACCCTGCTCTGGACTGACCGCGCAGACCACCAGCTGTATAACGCAAAATCCATGGGCCGAAATTGTGTGAGCATTGAGGAGCAACCCGACAGCACGGTCAGTGCCGAAGAAAAGAGCCTGTTGTTCGGCCCGCTCAACACGCCGTCGGGCTGGGGCGATTTGCCTCCGCTGGACCCCGCAGGCAGCGTCTACTGAAAGTAATGAGATGAGCGACGCGCTGTCCCCCCCCAACAA
>NZ_QOZT01000145.1:0-4614 GCF_003345135.1 Acidovorax sp. BoFeN1 | reverse complement strand
GTTCGCGCACTTCCATTTCGACGAGTTCCAGCAGCTCTTCGTCGTCCACCATGTCGCACTTGTTCAGGAACACGATGATGTAAGGCACGCCCACCTGGCGGGCCAGCAGGATGTGTTCACGGGTCTGTGGCATCGGGCCGTCAGCGGCCGAGCACACCAGGATGGCGCCGTCCATCTGGGCAGCGCCGGTGATCATGTTCTTCACATAGTCAGCGTGACCGGGGCAGTCGACGTGGGCGTAGTGGCGGTTGGCCGTTTCGTATTCCACGTGGGCGGTGTTGATCGTGATGCCGCGGGCCTTTTCTTCAGGTGCTGCGTCGATCTGATCGTAGGCCTTGGCTTCGCCGCCGAACTTGGCGGACAGCACCGTGGCGATGGCCGCCGTCAGTGTGGTCTTGCCATGGTCCACGTGACCGATGGTGCCCACGTTGACGTGGGGCTTGGTGCGCTCGAATTTGCCTTTTGCCATTTTTCCGACTCCGAAAAAAATCTATGCCAACAAAACAGGACCACGGCGCAGCCGAATTCGGACGCACCAAAATTGGTGCCCATGGCGGGAATCGGACCCGCGACCTCTCCCTTACCAAGGGAGTGCTCTACCACTGAGCCACATGGGCCTTTTGGAACCGCAAAAACGATACCAAAGACTTTCTAAACTTCAAAACCAGCCTGCAGACGATGGAGCGGGAGACGGGAATCGAACCCGCGTCATTAGCTTGGAAGGCTAGGGTTCTACCATTGAACTACTCCCGCATCAGTGGCGTTTGCCACATCAGCGCAACCCGACAAATGCCGAGCAACTTTTGACTCATCTATAACTGGTGGAGGGGACTGGATTCGAACCAGTGTAGGCGTAAGCCAACAGATTTACAGTCTGCCCCCTTTAGCCACTCGGGCACCCCTCCGAAGAATTTCGAATTATAGCACTATTTTTTTACGACTTCAGCGTTCTGCCCCACAAGATATGCAGCGTACAAAGACTCTCGCAAGGCCAACTGACGAAGAAACGTCTACGGCATAGGCAATTGGTGCGGCTGGCGGGGATCGAACCCACGACCCTTGGCTTCGGAGGGCAAAAAAATTGCTGCGTTTCAATAGCAATTTTTGCACTCAATAAGTAACCAATCGACGTAAGTTGTTGATCATACAGGATTTGCACCCATCCCAATTGGGACATCACGAGCCCTCATTTGCGCTCAACAGGCACACATTGTCACGCTGATCCCGCAAAAACGGCCCGAAGCGCCACTCGCAATTGATGACTCTTGGCCTCTTGCTTCCTGCCCCGCCGGGTCTTCAAGCCGCTTAACTTGATGCGCAGGTGTTGCTTGATCCACTTGAAGAACAACTCCACCTGACAGCGATGCTTGTACAACGCGGCAATACTTAGGGGTGTCTAATTAGCGATATACCTCAGACACACGCAGCACCTTGAGCGGCAGCGGCCCGGTCGCCATCATGGCTCGCAGCAACCCGCGCAGCATCGGGCATCTGAAACACGACAACCGCATGGACCGGTGTTGGCTCAAGGGGCAAACGGCCGATGCGCTACACGCGGTGCTGTGCGCGGCCGGCTACTTGCATCCGCTGGCTGCCCGCGGGCGATTGTACGTTTGGGGCTCAAGGGTGCCATCCAAGCCAGGAGAATTGCTGACCTTGTTGAGGGAGCGCCACGTGCCGGGTTTGGAGAGCCCGACCTCCACGAGGCGTGCCCGCCCCATACAGCTCGATAAATGGGCCGTAGATACCGCTTCTCAGGCGCCGAAACAGCCGACTCCTGCTCAGATACTCTTGCGTAGTCGCCATCGTGATCTCCGTAGTTGAGGACGGAGGCAGGAGGGCGTGTCCGAATTTCTGTGTAAACGGTTCGGACTTCAGTTGACGGAGATGCGGTCTCCGAACTGAATGGTACCTGCGCACCAACATGGCGAAGGAAAAGATCACGGGCATTTGGGCCGAGGCAGCGGCCATCCTGTCAAAGGCCCGGGCGGCAGGGCTAGGAAATCACCGTTTGCCGACTCTAAAAACGCTTGCTCCCTTTTTTATGTTGTAGTAACATGGCTACATTTATCGCCTATCGGAGGTGCAGTTATGACCATCACCACCCTATCAAGCCGCGAGTTCAACCAAGGGGCGAGCGAGGCAAAACGGGCCGCAAACAACGGGCCAGTGTTCATTACAGATCGCGGCCGACCGGCCCATGTGCTGATGAGCTTTGAGGAGTATCAGCGGCTCACCAAGCAGCGGCGCAACATTGCCGATGCGCTGGCAATGCCGGGTATCGCCGACATCGAGTTTGTGCCGCCGCGTGTGACCATCAAACCCCGGCCGGTTGATTTCACATGATGTTTGTTCTTGATACCAACGTGGTGTCGGAGCTGCGCAAGGTACGCAGTGGCAAGGCCGATGCGAACGTGACCGCATGGGCGGAAAGCGTTGATGCCGCCGATCTCTTTGTGTCAGCCATCACCATCATGGAGCTGGAGCTTGGCGTTCTGTCGATTGAACGCAAGGACGCCACCCAGGGGGCCATGCTGCGCTCATGGCTGGAGCAGCACGTATTGCCCGAGTTCTCCGGCCGCACGCTGCCTATTGATACCGCCGTGGCGCAACGCTGCGCACGGTTGCATGTCCCCGACAAGCGCGGCGAGCGCGATGCACTCATTGCGGCAACGGCCCTTGTGCACGGCATGACGATGGTTACTCGCAACGTTGCTGATTTCCAGCCAACGGGCGCGATCATTCTCAATCCGTGGGAGGCGGTGCGGTGACCGCTGCCCATGAACATTACACGACATGGCTGTGGTAAGGGGGTGCGGATAAAAACTTGGACTGGTTTTATGCCGCAAGTCCAAGACTCACCCTGTATTCGATCGGGCTGAGGGCCCCAAGGGAGATCTTGATCCGCTTCTCGTTGTACCAGCGGATGTACGAGTCGACCACTTCAATGAACTGCTCGATGGTCGTGCCCTTCCAGTCCCGAGAATAGCCCAACGCCTCGACCGTGGTGGCGATGCAGCGCCCGTGCTCGGCGTAGTGTTTGACAGCCTGCTCCTTCTGAACTTGAGAATACTTCGGCTTCGAACGCACGTAGCCGGACGACAGGTCCAGGCGCCGCTCGTACTCCTCATGCCAGCTTTTCAAAGAGTTCTTCGTCGGGTAGCCCAACTGGCGGATAGTCGCCCCGGTGCGCTTGCCCAGCTTGATGTAGAGCGTGACCGCTCGGATGCGGTCTTCGTATGAATAAATGAACTACCTCCAGGTAGTCCAAGATTTCCGCCGCACCCCCAGTGGGTCAGTTTTCGGTCGGCGTCAACAACTGGCCCAAGGCGTATTTCGGTTGGCCAGATGTAGCGGTTTGTTTTGTCATATCCATCTCCATGAATTGAAGCTGGGCACCAGCCCCGGATGGGGCATGAGGTGCCCATCGGGGTTGATAAAAAGAAAGGTTGGCACGAGGCCAAGATCGCCAAAGGAAATACCGTCCATTCTACGTGCTCGGGGGCCTTGTGTGAAGGCCCCGCCCTGCCCCTTCATGGCATGAAAGACCCGTGCCAAGAGCCGTCTGGTTTCTGCCGCTGTTGGCCTAGGCAATGCGTTAAAACAGGCGAGGGTCGAATTCGAAAGGGTTGCGCTCGACGACCAACCGGATGGCCCCGTATTGGGAATGGGCCGGGTTGATCAGCAGGTTCATTTCGTCGCGCTCGACAAATGACGGCACCCAAAGACCCAGGCTCGCCCCGGACGCAAGCCAGTTCATGCCGATGGATTGTGTCGCTGCCATGTGGTCATGCCAGTCCTTTGGGAGGCCCAGATCTGCCGCATGCAGGATTTCCGATCTGGCGGGCAATTCAAGGCGCATGAGGGCTTGATTGGCAGGATTGGCTCCGTTGCAGTGGACGCGCTTTTCCAGCTGGCACAGGGCCCGACTGGAGCCCGCATAAACGATCTGCGCAGGCCCTTTGGTATGCCAACGGCCATTGGCCAGGGTTGAACCGTAGCCAAGCGATCCGAGGATGGCTGCAATAGCAGGTTGCGGGCTCGGTACAAAGCCTATGCGCCAGACGGTGGTGCTCAAACGGCACCGCCGTATTTGATAGCGACAAGAATCTCTTTGACGCGCTCGTTCCCAAATGAGTTTCTCGCAGCATCAAGGGGCGTGTCGCCATCCAGCATGGGATGAGGCTGGCGTAACCATCTTGTGGCTTCTTCCTCGGTCGAGAAAGTATCAACGGCCATCCGGTTCAACTCAAGTAGGCGCAAGACGCCTTCCGCCGCATGGTCTGGGAGTGGTTGATTTTTCTGAGCACGCCGATTGGCGGTCACCCGGTCCATATCCAGGTACTCAGCCACATTGCCCTTGCCCAGGCCCAGAAAGGCAGCAAGAGGCCCGATTGCTTTACTGGAGATGCCGCGCTTGAGAATCCGGTAGGCATGCTCATTGTCGATGGCAACGGCGTAAGTCCTCTTTCCGAATTTCACGCCCATTTTTACCTTGGCAAGGCCTGTTCTTGCAGTCGAGGTGTTCTTTGGTGCGGGCGCTGCATCATCGATGTACTGCCACAGCTCAGCCAACGAAGACAAGCGTGCAGCGGTAGCGGGGGGGGTGGGAGT
>NZ_QOZT01000144.1:0-4885 GCF_003345135.1 Acidovorax sp. BoFeN1 | reverse complement strand
TCGGCCACCAGCTTGCCGCTGAAGTCGCACACCAGCACGCGCAGCGCAAACGCGTGGCCGTAGCGCTCGGGCGCGGTGAGTGTGTCGATGGCGCGCTGTGCGAGCGCCTGGTGAAAGGCCGGGCCCAGGCCGCGTTCGACCATCAGCTCGGCGCCGAAGCGCGCGGTCTCGGCAGCGGCGATGGCGGCGCAGTCTTCGTCCGTGGCGCCGATCTGCCGGGCGATCTCGGCGACCAGGTCGGTGTCCACCACGTTGCGGTTGGCGTGGGTGATGGTCTCGCCCTGGGCGATCTTGGTCAGCTTGCCCACCATCACGCCCAGCACCACCTCGGGCAGGCCCTGGGCCACCACCTCATCCAACGCGTAGCGCAGGAAGTCGCCCATCTGCACGAAGCAGGCGGCGGGCAGGCCAGGGCGTTCCGCACGCAGCGTCTGCATGGCAAATGTCTCGGTGCGGCCGCCGGTGGTCAGCGCCACCACACCGTGGTCCAGCGTGGCCGCCACCTGGATGCCCTGCACCACGCTGGCCCGCCAGGCGGCGGTGGAATAGGGTTTGACGATGCCGGTGGTGCCCAGGATGCTGATGCCGCCCAGGATGCCCAGCCGCGCGTTGGTGGTCTTCTTCGCCATCTCCTGGCCGCCGGGCACGCTCACGGTGACCTCCAGCCCGTGCTGTGTGAGTAGCCTCGGCGCGGCCTCGCGCAGGTTGTCGGCGATGTTCTGGCGCGGCACCGGATTGATGGCCGGACCGCCCACCGCCAGCCCGAGGCCAGGCAGCGTCACCGTGCCCACGCCGTCGCCGGCCACGAACGCGATCTCACCTGCCTTGCCGGGCAGCAGGCGCAGGTCCACCGTGAGGTGCGCGCCGTCGGTGCAGTCCGGGTCGTCGCCCGCGAACTTCACCACCATGGCGTGGGCGCTGTGCGCATCGCAGCGCCTGTCGTGCACGTCAAAACGCACCCGCTGGCCGTTGGGCAGCAGGCTCTCCATGGCGTCGGGCACCTGCCCGGTTTCCAGCCCCTGCGCCGCGGCCCGGGCGGCCGCGGCCGCGCAGGCGCCGGTGGTGAAGCCGGTTCGTGTACCGCGCGGGGTGGTGCTTTCCATTCAGGCGCCCTCGGCGCGTTGCTGTGCCTCGGCCAGCGCCAGCAGCGCGTGCAGGGCGGCGACCACCAGGGTGGAGCCGCCCTTGCGGCCGCGGATGACGATCCAGGGCACGTCGGCGATCTGCGCCATCAGGTCTTTCGACTCTGCGGCCGACACGAAACCCACCGGCATGCCCACCACCAGGGCCGGGCGCACGCCGTCCTCCATGATCAGCCGCACGAGTTCGATCAGCGCGGTGGGCGCGTTGCCGATGCCGACGACGGCGCCCTGCAGCAGGCCCAGGCGGTGTGCCTTGCGCATGGCCTGCACGGCGCGGGTGGTGTTCTGCGCCTGCGCCTGCGCAATCACGTCGGCGTCGCTGATGAACTGGTGCGTGGACATGCCGAAGTGCGCCAGGCGCGGCCGCGACAGGCCCGAACAGATCATCTCCACATCGGCCACCACGGGGGTGCCTCCGCGCAGCATCGCGGCCACGCCCGCACGCACCGCGCCGGGGTGGAAGTCGGTCAGGCCGTTGAACTCGAAGTCGGCGTTGGCGTGGATCATGCGGCGCACGATCGGCCACTGCTCGGCCGAGTAGGCGTGCCGCCCGGCCTCGGCGTCGATGATGGCGAAGCTGTCGTGCTCGATGGCCTGGCCGGCGGCGGTGAGCTGCTCGGTGACGGTGTTGACCGTGCTCATGCGGCAGCACCCTCGTGCGCATGGCTGTGCACGTGCACCGGGGCGTGCGTGTGCTCGTGGGAGTGCCCATGGCCCATGTCGTGTGCGAGCTCGCGGTAGCTGCAGCCGTCGCAGGGCAGCTTGCTGTCGGGCACACCGGCCAGCAGGTCGTGCACGCGCTGCTCCACCAGTTCGAAGATTTCTTTCTCGAACCCGAAGTGCGTGCCGCAGGCAAAGCGGATCTGCGGGTACTGCGCCCGCAGGTGGTCCACCTGGCGGTGGATGCGCTGCATCAGCGTGCCGGTGTAGAGGTAGTAGGGCAGCACCACCACTTGGCGCAGGCCGATCAGCACCTGCCGCTGCACCACGCGCTCCAGCCGCGGAAAGGTGATGCCGGTGAAGGCCAGGTCCACCAGCTCGTGGTCGCTTTCTTCCTGCAGCCAGCGCGCCATCTTGGCCATGTCGCCGTTGGCGCCACGGTCGGACGAGCCCCGGCCCAGCAGCACCACGCCGGTGGTGGTGGGGTCGGGCATGTCCAGCGTGGCCATGGCCTGGCGCAGGCGGCGCTTGAGGATGGCGAGGATGGGGTCGCAGGCGCTCAGGTGCGGGCCGTAGAGGAACTCGACGCCGGGTGCGTGCTCGCGGGCGTGCTCGATGGCCTCGGGAATCTCCATCTTGGCGTGACCGGCGGCATTCAGGATCAGTGGCAGCACCAGCACGCGGCGCGACGACCGCGCCGCGGCCAGCAGGCCATCGTGCAGCGAGGGCGCGGCAAATTCGATGAAGCAGACCTCGATGCGCCAGGCCGGCTGGCGCGCGCGCCACTGGTCGACGAAGACGCGGATTTCCTGGTTGCCGGTGTCCTCGCGCGAGCCGTGGCCCACCAGCAGGATCGTGGTGTGATTCATGTCGTGGCTTTCCTGAAGCGGTGTGTGAAGCCCGGGTCGTAGAGCCGGGACCGGGTCAGCTCGGGCCAGTGGCGCGCGCCCAGCGTGGGGCTGGCGATCACCATGGCCTGGCTGACGATGCCAGCGTCGCGGCACTGTTGTTTGATGGTGGCCAGCGTGCCGCGCACGATGCGCTCTTCGCCGGGCCAGCTGGCCTTGTGCACCACGAGCACCGGCGCGTCGTCGGACCAGCCGGCGGCGCGCAGGCCGGCTTCCACCTTGTGCAGCAGCGTGATGGACAGAAAGATGCACAAGGTCGTGCGGTGCGCCGCCAGCGCGGCGAGGTCCTCGCCGTCGGGCATGGGCGTGCGGCCTTCCACCCGCGTGAAGATGGTGGTCTGCGTGACCTCGGGCAAGGTGAAACTCTCGACCGCCGCCGCCGCCGAGGCCATGGCCGAAGACACGCCCGGCACCACCGCCACCGGCACGCCCGCGGCGTCCAGCGGCTGCACCAGTTCGATGAGCGTGCCGTAGAGGGCCGGGTCGCCGGTTTGCAGGCGCACCACGGTGTCGCAGCGCGCCGCGTTTGCGATCAGCCAGGCCGACATCTGCTCCAGCGTCATGTCCTTGCTGTCCGCGATCAGGCAACCCGGCGGTGCCCAGCGGGTGGCCGCCTCGTTCACCAGCGAACCGGCGAACAGGATGGCCCCGGCGCGCGCGATCAGGTCGCGCCCCTTGACCGTGACCAGGTCCGGGTCGCCCGGACCCGCCCCCACAAACCAGACCGTTCCGAGGCCCATGGTGTGCCCCCGGTCAGGCGGCCTGGTGCAGACGGCGATCCACCACCGCGCTGCCCTGCAGGCCACGCAGCGTCTTGGCCAGTGCGAGCACGGCCAGATCGATCAGCGGCTCGGCCAGCACCACGCTCATGTAGGCGGCGCCGAAGCTGCCGATGCTCACCAGGTTCTCGGCGCCCAGGCCACGCCCGTAGAGCGCCCAGAAACCCACCCACAGCACGATGCCGCCCTGGTAGGCCAGCGACAGCTTCAGGGCCTGGCCGTAGCGCAGATCCACATAGGCCATCTGGTCGGGAATCACGCGGCGAGCCAGCGCCGCGGTGGCGAACAGCGGCACCAGCAGCGTGGTCACGTTCATACCGTACTGCGGCAGGTCGAAGGGTGCAAAGAACAGGCCCTGGATCAGCAACCCACCCGCCAGCCCGATGGCCGCGGGTGCCGCGCCGAACAGCAGCATCAGCGTGGTGCCCAGGATCAGGTGCACCTCGGACACGCCCACCGGGTGGTGCGGCAGCACCTCGAAAAAGCAGAACACCAGCGCCGTGGCCAGCGCGGCCCGTAACAGCAGGGCCGCTGCGCCGTCCTTTCTGATCGCGTCCGCGGACAGCTTGGCCGTGTAGCCGATGCAGGCGGCCGCCGTGGTGTAGCTCAGGGCGAGCTTGGCCCCGTCCACCAGACCTGGTTCGATGTGCATGAAGTGACTCCTTGGGTTGGATGCGTTGGACACAACGCGGTTAAAAAGTCGGCAAAGACCCAAGGGAGAGGTGAGGACAGGTTCCGTCGGCGAACGGACAGCCCCCGGCGAGCGCACGCGCAGGCGCTGGCACAGACTCGCAAAGCAATGCGAAGGGATGACATGAGAACACCGGCGAAGACCCCTCACCGCCTTCCCCGACGGTGTTTGGGTAATGCGGCTGCGCTTGGGGCGCAGCCTCCTTGTTGGCCGGTATCCGGGCTGACAGAACGTTTCTCAAAGCCTTCCCGGTGTGACCCAGTGGCGAAATTTTGAGAAATGGGGGCCTTGGCAATGCCTTGGACCACCCGTCTGCTTACCGTTGCGGGGGCAGCGCAGGTTAGGTTCGTCCGTGTGGGACTCGCCCTCCTGCTTCCCGTTGAACTGCGATGCCTGAACAGCATCGCGAGCACCAACAGCTTTTATTCTATACCCCCAAAAATTGCTCGGAGCGTTTGAGCGGCAACGTTGCAATCCTAGAGCTCGTGCATCGGAGCATGGAGCACAGGCGAGAGGCTCGTATTGGCTGACACTCCGCACTCCAATGCTGCACTCCTGAAGCTGAAGTGCTTGCTTAGGGCTACGCTGAACAAGCCGTCGAAAATTTCCGCGCAAACCTGGATGACGCAGTTTTTTGGACTTTTATGCCTCTCGCGCGGCCCATTTGGGCAGTTCGCGGGGCGCTGAGGCCCGATTTCCGCCCTT
>NZ_QOZT01000143.1:0-4932 GCF_003345135.1 Acidovorax sp. BoFeN1 | reverse complement strand
CAGTCACCCCGGTTACCGGTAGCCCGCCGCCCACGGGCATGGCGCGTGTCTGGCGTACACGCGGGCCTGTGGCCTGGGCCCTGTGGCCAATTTCTCTGATTTATGGCGCGCTGGTGGCACTGCGGCGCGGGTTGTACCGGCTGCGCTGGTTGCGCAGCGAACATGCAGGCGTTCCCGTCATCGTGGTGGGCAACGTGATTGCCGGCGGCGCAGGCAAAACCCCCGTAGTGATTGCACTGGTGCGGCATCTACAGGCGCAGGGTTGGCAACCTGGCGTGATTTCGCGCGGCTATGGCCGCAGCACCCACGACTGCCGCGCGGTGCTGCCCGACAGCCCGGCGCCAGAGGTGGGAGACGAACCTACGCTGATCGCCCGGGCCACCCACGCACCCGTTTTTGTGGCGCCCCGGCGCATTGCGGCGGCGCGCGCCCTGCGGGCCGCACACCCCGGCGCCGATGTGCTGGTGTGTGACGATGGCCTGCAGCACCTGGCCCTGGCGCGCGACCTGGAGATCTGCGTTTTCAACAGTGACGGCGTTGGCAATGGCTTTTTGCTGCCCGCCGGCCCCCTGCGCGAGCCCTGGCCCCGCCCCGTGGACTGGGTGTTGCATGCTGGCAAGCCCCCCGCCGGGCGTGCTCCCGGTTTTGCGATGCAGCGCAAGCTGGCGCCCCATGCCCTGCGCGCTGACGGCCAGAAGGTTGCTTTGGCATCCCTGCAACACCAGCCTGTGCACGCCATCGCCGCCGTCGCCCGGCCCGAGGAATTTTTTGCCATGCTGCGGGCGCAAGGGCTGCAACTGGCGGGTGCCGAGGCACTGCCTGATCACTATGATTTCAATAGCTGGGAGCGCCCTTCAGATAAGGAAATAGTCCTTATTTGCACTGAAAAGGATGCCGTGAAGCTCTGGTTACTGCACCCCGATGCGCTGGCGGTGCCACTGGAGCTGGATATCGATCCCGCCTTCATGAAAGCGCTGGATCGCCGGCTCGCGCCGTGGCGGGCCACGCCGCTATCATCCCCCTTTGCCTGATTTCCGGAAAATGCCGTCATGGATTCCAAACTGCTTGAACTGCTGGTCTGCCCTGTCACCAAAGGTCCGTTGACCTACGACCGCGAGCGCCAGGAACTGGTGTCGCGCAGCGCGCGCCTGGCCTATCCCGTACGCGACGGAATTCCCGTGCTGCTGGAAAACGAGGCGCGCACCCTGACGGACGAGGAGCTGCAGGCGTGAGCCCAGCCACGGCAACGGGGTTCACGGTGCTGATTCCGGCACGCATGGCATCGAGCCGGCTGCCCGACAAGCCCCTGGCCGATATCGCCGGCCTACCCATGGTGGTGCATGTGGCCCGCCGTGCCGCCCAAAGCGCTGCGACCCGCGTGGTGGTGGCCGCCGACGACCCGCGCATTCTGCAAGCCTGCCAGGCCCACGGCGTGCAGGCCCTGCTCACGCGCACCGACCACGCCAGCGGCAGCGACCGGCTGGCAGAAGCCTGCACGCAGCTTGGGCTGGACGGTGATGCGGTGGTGGTCAACGTGCAAGGCGACGAACCCTTGATGGACCCGGCGCTCATCGACGCCGTGGCGGCCCTGCTGCCCGCGCGGCCCGAGGCGAGCATGGGTACCGCAGCCCATGCCATCGACACCCTGGCCGATTATGAGAACCCCAACGTCGTCAAGGTGGTGCTGGACGCCCGGGGCCTGGCCCATTACTTCAGCCGTGCGCCGATTCCACACGCCCGCGACCATGCAGGCAAGGCCTGGTGGAAAGGGGCAGCGGCACAGGCTGCGCCCGGCATTGCTGCCCTGACCGGATTTGCGCCGCTGCGCCATATCGGCATTTACAGCTATCGCGCGGGTTTTCTGCGGCAGTTTCCCGGCCTGTCCCAGGCACCCACCGAGACGGTGGAGGCTCTGGAGCAGTTGCGGGCACTTTGGCACGGGCACCGCATCGCCGTGCACATCACCGCAGAGGCGCCCGGCCCCGGCGTGGACACCCCCGCCGATCTGAACCGGGTGCGGGCACTGCTGGCCTGAAACCACGCACACCGCCACCTGATAGGGGTGCGCTGCCGTAAGCCAGGGCAAGGCACTCACATGCTATCCTTGAACGCAAAGAGAGTACTGCGTCTTGGGCGTGCGCCTGCGCCTTCTGCCAGCAGTGCCGGCCGATTTCTAACCTTCGAGGATTTCCATGAGACTTATTCTGCTGGGCGCTCCAGGCGCCGGAAAGGGCACGCAAGCCACGTTCATCTGCCAGAAATACGGCATCCCGCAAATCTCGACGGGCGACATGTTGCGCGCGGCGGTCAAGGCCGGCACGCCGCTGGGCCTGCAGGCCAAGGCCGTGATGGATTCGGGGGCCCTGGTCAGCGATGACATCATCATTGGGCTCGTCAAGGAACGCATCACGCAACCAGATTGCGCCAACGGCTTCCTGTTTGACGGCTTCCCCCGCACCATTCCGCAAGCCGACGCCATGAAGGAAGCCGGCGTCAAGCTGGACTACGTGCTGGAGATCGATGTGCCGTTTGACGCCATCATTGAGCGCATGAGCGGCCGCCGCTCGCACCCTGCCAGCGGCCGCACCTACCACGTCAAGTTCAATCCGCCCAAGGTGGCAGGCAAGGACGACGTGACAGGAGAGGAACTGATCCAGCGCGAAGACGACAAGGAAGAAACTGTCAAGAAGCGGCTGCAGGTGTACAGCGACCAGACCCGCCCCCTGGTGGACTACTACAGCAACTGGGCCAAGGCCCAGCCGGGCGCAGCCCCCAAATACCGCGCCATCAGCGGCACGGGCAGCGTTGAAGAGATCACTGCACGCGCCCTGCAGGCACTGTCCAGCTAAAGCGCTCCACGTTGGGGTAACGCACCGGCCTTTGTCCGGTGCGGCAAGCGCGCGGCCAGTGTTGCACCTTGCATGCACCGCGGCGTTGGCGGCCACCGCGGCACAACCATAAAGCCGTTACGCCAGTAGTTCCAGCATCAGCGAGATGCGCGCCTTCACCGCAGACAAGCCCCGGGAATCCGCAAACGTATCGCCGGGCTTGGGCAAAATCTGGCCCTCCGGGCAGCGCGTGGAACGCACCACACGCACTCCGGCAGCCTGGGCGCGCAGCAGTGCGCCTTCCAGTGCACGGTGGATCGTTCCGTTCCCCGTGGCGGCCACCACGATGCCCTGCACACCATCGCGCACCAGTGAATCCACCAGAGCACCGGTGGCACCGGCATAACTTAGAACCACCTCGACCCGGGGCCATTGCACACAAGATGCTATGTTTTTCATAGCTAAGAGCGCTTGTTTTGATTGGCCTGAAGGCCAATTTTTCACTAAACGTACAGCACCCTCCTCCACCCAGCCCAACGGCCCGGCATCCCCTGAACTGAACGCATCCACGCGGTAGGGGTGCACTTTCTGGACACGCTGAGCGCAGTGCACCGCGCCGGCTGCCACCACCACAACGCCCCGGGCGCCTGGAGTCGTTGCCACGGCAACGGCATCCAGCAGGTTCTGCGGGCCATCGGGCACCAATGCCGTTGCGGGTCGCATCGCGCAGGTCAGTACCACCGGCTTATGGGCATCCAGCACCGACTGCAAGAACCACGCGGTCTCTTCCAGCGTGTCGGTGCCGTGGGTGATAACAACGCCGCGCACGTCGGGGTCGGCGAGAGTGCTGGCACAACGCTGTGCAAGCGCGCCCCACACACTGAACTCCATGTCCTTGCTGTCCAGCTGCGCAATCTGCTCGGCGACCAGACTGCCACCTGACGCCGCTTGCAGGCCGGGTACGGCATGCAACAACTGCTCGACCCCCACCTGTGCAGCGGTGTAGCCGATGTTGTCGTCTGCGGCAGCCGCCGTGCCGGCGATGGTCCCCCCCGTCCCCAGCACCACAATTTTTTGTCCGTGCACTTGCATCCTTTGAAAAACTGGTGAAAAATACAGTTACTGGATTAAAAAACAGTTATCCGCCACCACTGTGGCACGCACCGGAAACGCCATGCTCGACCATCCCAAGCTCACCGCCCGCCAGCAACAAATCCTGGACCTGATCCAGGTGGCTATTTCCCGCACCGGCGCGCCGCCTACACGGGCCGAAATCGCCACCGAGCTGGGCTTCAAGTCGGCCAACGCCGCAGAAGAGCACTTGCAGGCCCTTGCGCGCAAGGGCGTCATCGAGTTGGTCAGCGGCACCTCCCGCGGTATCCGCTTGCGCAACGAAACGGTGCGCTCCATCAATGCGGCACGCGGCACCCAGTTCAGTCTGCCCATGCCAGGGTTGTCGCAGCTGGTTCTACCCCTCATTGGTCGCGTGGCCGCTGGCTCGCCCATTCTCGCGCAGGAACATGTGGACCAGACCTACAGCGTGGAAAACAGCCTGTTCCAGCACAAGCCCGACTACCTTCTCAAGGTGCGCGGCATGTCCATGCGCGACGCCGGCATCATCGATGGCGACCTGCTTGCCGTTCAGTCCACACGAGAGGCCCGCAACGGCCAGATCGTGGTGGCAAGGCTGGGCGATGATGTCACGGTCAAACGCTTGCGCCGCACGGCCAGCACCATCGAGTTGCTTCCCGAAAATCCCGATTACCCGGTGATTGTTGTCCAACCCGGGGAAGCTTTCGAAATTGAAGGCCTGGCTGTAGGCCTGATCCGCAACACCATGCTCATGTAATTTCTTCCACCTGCTGCGTGCCTCAGGTGGTGGGCGTTTGGAAAATTCTTTTTGTTTTCCAGCCCTGAGTAACCGTCTTCAAAGTCAAGCACTATGAAGCGATGCGTCCCAAGGTTTGCCGGTTCTGCCCATGGCGTTGAGCATGGTCAGCAGCTTGCGCATGCAGGCGACCAAGGCAACCTTGGGCAGCTTGCCTGCAGCCTTCAGTCGCTCGTAGAACGCCCGGATGACCGGGTTGTAGCGCGCCGCGGTCAA
>NZ_QOZT01000142.1:0-5005 GCF_003345135.1 Acidovorax sp. BoFeN1 | reverse complement strand
AAGGGCGGAAATCGGGCCTCAGCGCCCCGCGAACTGCCCAAATGGGCCGCGCGAGAGGCATAAAAGTCCAAAAAACTGCGTCATCCAGGTTTGCGCGGAAATTTTCGACGGCTTGTTCAGCGTAGCCCTAAAGTTGCTACGGGGATTGGGCCGATGGGCGCCAGCCGGGGCATGAGGGGCCGTCACGCTGTTCGATCCGGGGCGGCTTCTCTAAACGCCTAGGTCCCTGGCGTGTTGGGTCGAGCACCCGCACAGCCATACCGAGCCTGCACTGCGAGCCGTCATGTGCCAGCCCTTTTTATCGGAGCCTTCCATGAAATCTCCCCCCTCTTTGCGCCATGGTTTGCTGGTCCTGTCGCTGGGCCTGGCCGCTCTGCCCACGTGGGCCAGTGACGATTGTGATGCGCCGGTAAATCGCTGGCAGACGCGCGAGGCTTTGCGGCAGTGGGCAGCCGCACAGGGCTGGCAGGTCCAGCGGCTGAAAATTGACGATGGCTGCTATGAAATTCGCGGCACGGATGCCCAAGGACGCACCTTCAAAGCCAAGATCGATCCGGAAACCCTGAAGGTGCTGAAGATGAAGCCAGTCGACCACCAGCGTGCCCGGGAACGCGACCGCGACCGTGATGGCGAGGGCGAGGGCGCTGCTCGGCACGCCCGACCGCCGCAACCGGACGGAGCCGGTGGGCCATCACCTTTGCCCTCACCTTTGTCAGTCCCTGGCATCGCGCCGCGCGGCCAGACCGAGTAACCACCGTTCTTTCAGGAGCATCATCATGTCCAAACCACTTTTGACCATCGTGGCCACCGCCTGCGCGCTGGTCCTTCCCGCCCTGGCACATAGCCGCCCGGTTACGCTGACCGCGCAGCTCAAAAACTACGGTGGCGACGGCGCCTATCTGGCGGCGTATCTGACCGATGCCAAAGGCGCCTATGTGCGCACCCTGTGGGTGGCCGGCGGCAAGGCCAAGTACTACAAACACTTGTCTGACTGGAACCGCCTCTCGGCGGGGGACGCCAAACGCTTGAATGGCGTCACCGGGGCCAGCGTGGGCGCCGGGCGCACGCTCAAGGTCACAGCCGATCTGGCCGATGCACTGATCGACGCGGGCTATGAAATCCGCATCGACGCCGCAGCGGAAGACATGCGCGACAGCCCGTCGGAGGTCCGCATTCCGCTGTCCACCGCCAACGCTGGCAAGCCGCAGGCTGGCAAGCAGTACATCCATTCGGCGACCTTCCAACTCCAGTAAAGGGCCCGCATGAGTTGGAAAGCCATCCACCGCTGGCTGGGCCTCACGGTTGGCACACTGGCTGTGGTGCTGGGCGTCACCGGCGCCATCCTGGCGATCGACCCGGTGCAGCAGGCGTGGCAGGCACCCGCAGCCCCGGACGGGTTGCCGGTGGCCACGCTGGTGGAGCGCGTGGTGCGTAGCGTCCCGGACGCGGAAGAAATTCGCCGCCTGCCCTCGGGTGCCATCGTGGTGTTCAGCTTTGCTGGCGATCAGCCGCAGGCGTCTTACATGGACCCCGCCGATGGCCGGGTGCTGGGTGCGTGGCACGCATCGGCGCTGCCGCGCTGGGTGAAAAACCTGCACCGCTCGCTCTTGTTGGGCGACGCCGGGCGCTGGGGTGCAGCGGGCGTTGCACTGACCATGGGCCTGTTGTGCGTTTCTGCCCTCGTGCTTTTGCTTCGGCGCATGGGCGGCTGGAGGCGGCTGGCGGCACGGGTGCGTGGCTCGCTGGCGCAGCGCATCCACGTGGTCGCGGGCCGAGTGGTGCTCGCAGTCCTGTGCCTGACATCACTCACGGCACTGACCATGAGCGCCTCGACCCTGGGATTGGTGGCGCTGGACCCCAGGATCGAGCCTGAGGTGCTGTCGGTGGCTACCGGCAAGCCCGACTTGCCTGGCGCACAGTTTGCCCCGCTGCAAAGTCTGGCGGTGCAGGACTTGCGCAAGCTGACTTTTCCCGGCAGCACCGACCCGGAAGACACCTGGAAGGTGGCCACCGCCCAGGGGCAAGGCTGGATCGACCGGTACTCCGGCCAGATGCTGGCCTGGCAGGACGCCACCCTTGCGCAGCGCGTTTACGACCTGGCCGTGGTGCTGCACACCGGCGAAGCGGCTTGGCCCTGGGCCGTGGTGCTCGGGCTCGCGGGCGCCAGCGTGCTGCTGTTCTGGCTGTCGGGCGTTGTGATCTGGTGGCAGGCACGTCGCCAGGCGCCCCGCATCACGGGCAACTCCCCGCTGGCACAGGCCGACGCGCTCATCTTCGTGGCGAGCGAAGGCGGCAGCACCTGGGGTTTTGCGCAAACGCTGCAAGACGCGCTCATCCAAGGCGGCCACCGCGTGCACACCAGCGCCCTGGAAAACTTCCAAACCACGGCCGCCGCGCGGCAGGTGTTTGTGCTTGCCGCAACGTATGGCGAGGGTCAGGCCCCGGCCCACGCCAACAACGCCCTGGAGCGCATCGCCAAGCTCAATGCCAGCGCTGTGCCGGTCACAGTGCTGGGTTTTGGAGATCGACAGTTCCCCGCCTTCTGCGCCTATGCGAAGGCGCTGGACCAGACGCTACGCGCACAGGGCTGGCCCGAGCTGCTGCCGCTCGAATGCATCCACCAGCAATCGGGCCAGCAGTTCGCCCGCTGGGGCGTTGCCCTGGCGCAGGCGCTGGGCGAACCCCTGGTGCTGGAGCATGTACCGCGCGTGCCACCCACTGCGACGCTTACGCTCATGGCGCGCCAGGACTATTGCAGCGCCACTGGGCAAGCTACGGCGATCCTGCGCTTTGCCTGGCCTGCACAGGGGCCGGGCGAACCCCTGCGCGGGCGCGGCCTGGCGCGGTTTGCCGCCGGTGATCTTGTGGGCATCGTGCCTCCCGGTTCGGCCGTGCCACGTTACTACTCGCTGGCTTCGGGCTGGGAAGACGGGTTTCTGGAAATCTGCGTACGCCAGATGCCCGGCGGCCTGTGCTCCACCCACTTGCTGGGCCTGCAGAAGGGGGACAGCATCGCGGCCTTCATCCGGCCCAACCCTGGTTTTGCACTGTCACGAACGCGCCGGCCGGTGCTGTTGATCGGGGCCGGCACCGGCGTGGCGCCGCTGGCCGGCTTCATCCGCCGCAACGACAGGCACAGTCCGATGCACTTGTACTTTGGTGGACGCGACCCGGCGCGGGATTTTTACTTTGGTCCCGATATTCAGCGCTGGCTGGGCGAGGGGCGCCTGGCAACGCTGCAGACGGCTTTCTCGCGTGTGCCCGACGGCGGCGGCTATGTGCAGGACGCCCTGCGCCGCGACGCTGAGCGTGTGCGCGGCCTGGTGGCACAAGGCGCTATCGTGCGCGTTTGTGGCAGCCGCGCCATGGCGCAGGGCGTTGCCGAGACGTTGGACGAGGTGCTGGCACCACTGCAGTCGAGCGTATCGACGCTGAAAGCCAAGGAGCGTTATGCCGAAGATGTCTTCTGAACCCGCAGCGCCGCCCTGCGAGCGCACCACCCTGCACGGGCCGACCATGGGCACGCGCTGGTCTGCCACGGTCGACGCCGACAACACTGTGGACCTGGCTGCCTTGCGCCAGGATCTCGCTGCTGCGGTGGAGCAGGTAGACGCGCAGATGTCGCCCTGGAAACCAAACAGCGATCTCGTGCGCCTGAACCGCGCGCCTGTGGGCGACTGGGTGGACCTGCCCGCTGAAATGCTGGAAGTGCTGGACTGTGCGCTGGATGTCCAGCGCCTGAGTGCGGGTGCATTCGATCCGTGCGTGGGGGCGCTTGTGGATGCCTGGGGGTTTGGTGCGGTACGCGATGCGCCCGACGCGCAAGCGATCCACGCCGCACGCCAGTCCACGCCCCTTGCTGCACAGGGATGCCTGGAACTGGACAGGCCCGCAGGCCGCGCGCGCAAGCATGCGAGCTTGCAGCTCGACCTGTGCGGCATTGCGAAGGGCTACGCGGTGGACCGCATGACCCAGGTGCTGCAACAGCATGGTGTGCGGCATGCGCTGGCCGCGCTGGATGGCGAGCTGCGCGCCGTAGGCACTCAGGCCAGCGGGCTGCCCTGGGCTTTGGCCCTCGAACACCCCGAGGCTGGTCGCCGCGCGGTGCACGGGGTCATCGAGCTGGAAGATCTGGCCGTCGCCACCTCAGGCGACTACCGGCGCTATCTGCAAGTGGGCGATGCGCGCCTCGCGCACACCATGGACGCGCGGCGCTGCGCTCCCGTGAACAACGCCGTGGCCTCGGTCACCGTGCTGGCTCGTACCTGCATGCAGGCGGACGCCTGGGCCACGGCCTTACTCGTGGCAGGCCCCGAAGAAGGTCTTGCCATGGCGCAACGTATGAGGATGGACGTGCTGTTCCTGTTGCGCCGGTCTGAAGGTTTGACGGAGGTGGGGCTGGGTCGGTTTGGCAAGTCATCAGATTGATCAAGCCTTGCATGCCACGCCAACTAAAGCAGCCAGTTTGCTTACCGTCGACAACACGGGTTTTCTCATGGTGCCGGTTATCCCACTACCCGACGGTGGCCAACGGTCCAGCAATTGGACAGGTGTACAAGAGTCAGTTCCCCGGTTTCCCCACCCCCAACAACCCCTGCAATCGCTCGCTGCTGGTCGTGTACTCCAGTGGCAGCTTGTGCCCCGCCAGCCATTCGGCGGCGGCGAAGGCGGAGAGGGTGGCTTCGTGAAAACCGCTCAGGATGAGCTTGCGTTTGCCGGGGTAGGTGATGGCGTCGCCCACGGCGTGGATGCCGGGCGTGCTGGTGGCGAAGGTGGCGGGGTCCACCACGAGCTGTTTGCGCTCTAGCTGCAGGCCCCATTCGGTGATGGGCCCCAGGCGCGGCACCAGGCCCAGTCGCACGAGCAGCAGGTCCAGCGGCAGACGTAGCGGCGTACCGTCGGGCGTGGTCAGCTCCAGCGCGGCCAGGCGCCCCTGTTCTTCGACGATGCCGCTGGCTACGCCGATGGCGACATCGATGCGGCCCGCGGTGCGCAGGGTTTGCAG
>NZ_QOZT01000141.1:0-5064 GCF_003345135.1 Acidovorax sp. BoFeN1 | reverse complement strand
TCATCGCCATGGCGTTCCTGATCGCCGGCAAACTTACCCACCTGCCGGGCAATCCTCTGCTAAAAGCAAGGGCCTGACCATGGACTCAGTGGGGAATGTTGTACGCCACCCGAAATAGAAGAGAACCTTTTTTATGCCTAAAACCCTGCCCCCAACTGGGCATAGGCCCGACTGGCACAGCACAACCTACCGATTCAGAATTGGTAATACCAATACAGAAAATAAAGCTGTAAAGACCATAAATCAGTATTAACCCTATCAGGCATAACTTCTACAAAGACCCAAAATCTCGCCAATTCGCACGGATAAGCATTTTTTGGTCGTACCAATTTAGGCCAATGTCTACCGGTGAAAGCCAGGCGCCGCCCGCCCCTTTCACACAGGCCCGCAGCACAGGTCGCCCGCCGACCCGCAACGCGAGCCTCAGGAGACCACGCCGCCTGGCCGGCGCGTCCACTGCGGGGAAGAAAGCCATGGGCCCTGGGCCCCTGTCTGCGTTTCAATGTCTTTGTCTTCGTTATGCAAACCCTCTGGCAACAAAACTACGACCCGGCCGGGAACATCTGGCTGTCCGCGCTCGTAGCCCTCATTCCCATCGTCTTCTTCTTTCTGGCCCTGACCAAGCTGCGGCTCAAGGGCTACCAGGCGGGCACCGTCACGGTGCTGCTGGCCCTGGGCGTAGCGCTGCTGTTCTACAAGATGCCCGTGAGCGCCGCGCTGGCCTCGGCCGTGTATGGCTTCTTTTACGGCCTGTGGCCCATCGCCTGGATCATTGTGGCCGCCGTGTTTCTGTACAAGCTGTCGGTCAAGACCGGGCAGTTTGATGTGATCCGCAGCTCCATCCTGTCCGTCACGCACGACCAGCGCCTGCAGCTCATCCTGGTGGGTTTCTGCTTTGGTGCTTTTCTGGAAGGCGCGGCTGGCTTTGGCGCCCCCGTGGCCATCACCGCCGCGCTGCTGGTGGGCCTGGGCTTCAAGCCGCTGTACGCCGCCGGCCTGTGCCTGATCGCCAACACCGCCCCCGTGGCCTTTGGCGCCATGGGCATTCCGGTCATCGTGGCGGGCCAGGTGTCGGGCATTGACCCCTTCCTCATCGGCCAGATGGCCGGGCGCCAGTTGCCCTTCATGACCATCCTGGTGCTGTTCTGGATCATGGCGATCATGGACGGCTGGCGCGGCGTGAAGGAGACCTGGCCTGCTGTGCTGGTGGGTGGGGGCTCGTTCGCCGTGGTGCAGTTCCTCACCGCCAACTACATCGGCCCCGAGCTGCCCGACATCACTTCCGCCATCGTCTCGCTGATCGCGCTCACCGGGTTCCTCAAGGTGTGGCAGCCCAAGCGCATCTTCCGTTTTGATACGGCAGAAAGCACGACCAGCCAGACCACCGGCACGAAAGCACCCGCTGCAGCCAAGCCCCAAGCCGGTGCCGCTGCCCCACTTACCGCAGGCGCCATCGTCAAGGCCTGGTCGCCCTTCATCATCCTGACCGCGATGGTCACGCTGTGGAGCCTCAAGCCCTTCAAGGCACTGTTTGCTGCCGGTGGCCCGCTGGCTTCCACCATCATCAACATCCCAGTTCCCATGCTCGACAAGCTGGTTGCCAAGATGCCCCCGGTGGTCGCGCAGGCCACGCCTTACGGCGCGGTGTACACCTTCAACTGGCTGGCCGCCACCGGCACGGCCATCCTGATCGCGGCTATCCTGACCATCGCCTTTGCCCGCTTCTCCCCCGCCAAGGCCGTGGCCACGCTGGGCGAGACGGTGCGCGAGCTGGTCATCCCCATCTACTCCATCGGCATGGTGCTGGCCTTTGCCTTCGTGGCCAACTACTCGGGCCTCTCGGCCACGCTGGCCCTGGCGCTGGCCCATACGGGCAAGGCATTCACGTTCTTCTCGCCCTTTCTGGGCTGGATCGGCGTGTTCCTCACGGGCTCGGACACCTCGGCCAACGCCTTGTTTGGCGCGCTGCAGGCCACCACGGCCAACCAGCTCGGCCTGTCGCCCGTGCTCACCGTAGCGGCCAACACCACCGGCGGCGTCACCGGCAAGATGATCTCGCCCCAGTCCATCGCCATTGCCTGCGCCGCCGTGGGCCTGGCGGGCAAGGAATCGGACCTGTTCCGCTTCACCGTCAAGCACAGCCTGGTATTCGCCGCCATCATCGGCATCATCTGTACGCTGCAGGCCTATGTGTTTACGTGGATGATTCCGGGTCATTGAAACCCTGAACCCGAGAGCCCCCCATGCGCCTGGCCGATCACGTTGTCGAGAAACTGCTTGCCCTGGTGCAAGACCGCGGACTGCAGCCCGGACAAAAGCTGCCCGCAGAACGGCAACTGGCCGAGGAGCTGGGGGTGTCGCGCACCTCGGTGCGCGAAGCCATCCAGAAGCTCACCAGCCAGGGCGTGCTCTCGGCCCGGCGCGGCGATGGCACCTATGTGCAGCAGATCCACAAGCCCGCAGAGTGGCTGCAGGAAGCCATGGTGCCGCTGGCGGGCCTGATCGAATCCGACCCGCACTACCGCTACGACGTGCTGGAGACGCGCCACGCGCTGGAAACCAGCACCGCCTGGCTGGCCGCACAGCGCGCCACGGCGCAAGACAAAGCCCACATCCAGCGCTGCTTTGAAGTGATGCTGCAGCACCAGCAAAGCGGCCACGCCGAGCTGGCTGCACGCGCCGATGCGCAGTTCCACCTGGCCATTGCCGAAGCCTCGCACAACCTGGTGCTGGTGCAGGTGATGCAGAGCCTGTTCACCGTGGTGCTCTCCACCGTGGAGCGCAACCGCCACGACATGTTCCGCCTGAGCGCGCCCGTCACGCTGCAAGCCCTCACGGCGCAGCACCAGGCGCTGATGCAGGCGATTCTGGACGGCGACCCGCAGCACGCACGCGAATGCATTGGCGAGCACCTGGAGCATGTGCGCACCACCATCCAGCACATGGACGAAGACCGCGCACGGCGCGAACGTTCCACGCGCCTGCCCCTGGATCTAGCCCCCCAAGACCTGAAACAGCCACCACCATGATCATCTCCTCCAGCGCCGACTACCGCGCAGCAGCGCAACAGTTTCTTCCGCCCTTCCTGTTCCACTACATCGACGGCGGCGCCTATGCCGAGCAAACGCTGCGCCGCAATGTGGACGACTTCGCCGCCGTGGCGCTGCGCCAGCGCGTGCTCAAGGACATGAGCCAGCTCGATACCAGCATCGAGCTGTTTGGCGAAAAGCTCAGCATCCCCGTCGCCCTCTCGCCCGTGGGCCTGACGGGCATGTACCGCCGCCGCGGCGAGGTGCAGGCGGCCCGCGCGGCTGATCGCCACGGCATTCCGTTCACCATGTCCAGCGTGTCGGTCTGCCCCATTGAAGAAGTGGCGCCCAAAATCCAGCGCCCCATGTGGTTCCAGCTCTACGTGCTGAAAGACCGGGGCTTCATGCAGAACGCGCTGGAGCGCGCCCAGGCCGCCGGCTGCACCACGCTGGTGTTCACGGTGGACATGCCCGTGCCCGGCGCCCGCTACCGCGACGCGCATTCGGGCATGAGCGGCCCCAACGCCCCGCTGCGCCGCTACTGGCAGGCCATGACGCACCCCCGCTGGGCGGTGGACGTGGGCCTGCTGGGTCGCCCGCACGACCTGGGCAACATCTCGGCCTACCGGGGCAGCCCCACGGGCCTGGCGGACTACATGGGCTACCTGGGGGCCAACTTTGATCCGTCCATTTCGTGGAAAGACCTGGAGTGGATTCGCGCCTTCTGGAAGGGCCCCATGGTCATCAAGGGCATCCTGGACCCTGAAGACGCCAAGGACGCCGTGCGCTTTGGCGCGGACGGCATCATCGTCTCCAACCACGGCGGCCGCCAGCTCGACGGCGTGCTGTCGTCCGCCCGCGCCCTGCCCGCCATTGCCGACGCAGTGAAGGGCCAGATCAAGATCCTGGCCGACTCGGGCATCCGCAACGGGCTGGACGTGGTGCGCGCCCTGGCCCTGGGCGCCGACTGCGCCATGATCGGCCGCGCCTACATCTACGCGCTGGCCGCTGCCGGCGAGGCGGGCGTCAAGCACCTGCTGGAGCTGCTGGAAAAAGAGATGCGCGTGGCCATGACGCTGACCAGCGTGGCCAAGGTGGCCGACATCTCCGCTGATTTGCTTGCGCGCGAAGCATGAACGTGGTCCCGCAAATCAGCCGCGAGGCTTTGCTGGCGCAATTGCGCAGCGCCGTGGGCGCCGCCCATGTCCTCACCGACGACCAGGCCACCCGGCGCTTTCGCAAAGGCCACCGCACGGGCGAAGGCCCGGTGCTGGCCGTGGTGCGCCCCGGCACGCTGCTGGAGCAATGGAAGGTGCTGCAGGCCGCTGTGGCGGCGGGCCGCATCGTCATCATGCAGGCGGCCAACACGGGCCTGACCGGCGGCTCCACCCCCGACGGTGCCAACTACGACCGCGAGATCGTGCTGGTGAACACACTGCGCATCACCGGTGTGCAGGTGATTGCCGGAGGCGACCAAGTGGTATGCCTGCCCGGTGCCACGCTGGACAAGCTGGAGCAGACTCTGGCCCCGCTGGGGCGTGAGCCCCATTCGGTCATCGGCTCGTCGTGCATTGGCGCGTCAGTGCTGGGCGGCATCTGCAACAACTCGGGCGGCGCGCTGGTGCGCCGCGGCCCGGCGTACACAGAGCTGGCGTTGTACGCCCGCGTGAAGGACGACGGCACGCTGGAGCTGGTGAACCACCTGGGCATCGCCCTGGGCGATACACCCGAAGAAATCCTGACACGCCTGCAAAGCGGCGACTATGCCGAGGCCGACGTTGAGCGCGACACAGGCCGCGCGGCCTCTGATGCCCGCTACGCCCAGGACGTGCGTGCCGTGGATGCAGACACCCCCGCCCGCTTCAATGCCGACCCGTCCCGCCTGTTCGAGGCCTCGGGCTCCGCAGGCAAGGTGTGCCTGTTTGCCGTGCGGCTGGACACCTTCCCCAAGGAGCCCAGCACGGTGTTCTACATCGGCAGCAACACGCCCGATGACCTCACCGCCGTGCGCCGCCACCTGCTCACCGCCCTGCCC
>NZ_QOZT01000140.1:0-5434 GCF_003345135.1 Acidovorax sp. BoFeN1 | reverse complement strand
GCGGTGTATGCACTGAACCACCGGCCACGCAAGTGCCTGGGCTGGCGTACTCCGCATGAGGTGTTCTATGGGCTGGAGATCACTCCGCTTAGACTTGAGACTCGCGCACTTCGTACTTGAATCCGCGAGCAAAAATAGCTGCCAGCGCTTGTTTATCAAGCGCTGGCAGCTATCAAAATAATACTGACCGTTGCGTGGTCAGCTGGGGGCGCTCTCTATCTTTCAGCCCGCCAGCGCAGCCTTCACAGCGGCCGAGACCTGGCCCATGTCGGCCTTGCCGGCCAGGCGGGTCTTGACCACGCCCATAACCTTGCCCATGTCGCCGGGGCCGGCGGCGCCCAGTTCGGCCACGATGGCTTTCACGGCGGCCAGGGTTTCCTCGGCCGACATCCGCTCCGGCAGGTAGGCCTGCAGCACGGCCATTTCGGACTTTTCCTTGTCAGCCAGGTCCTGGCGGCCCGCGCCTTCAAAGGCGGTGATGCTGTCCTTGCGCTGCTTGATGAGCTTGTCCACGATGGCGACCACGGCCACATCGTCCAGCACGACGCGCTCGTCCACTTCCTTTTGCTTCATCGCGGCCTGCAGCAGGCGGATGGTGCCCAGGCGCTCGCTGTCCTTGGCGCGCATGGCGGTTTTCATGTCTTCGGTGATCTGGTCCTTGAGGCTCATGGCGGCTTCCTTTTTAGTAAGACAGAGTCGGAGGGTTTGCACAAAGCCCCTCTGGCTAGGCGCAGCGCCGCAGACAGTAGTTTTGCTACGGCAAGGCGCTGCAACGACGCCAGAGGGGCTTTGTGCAGACCCGCAAAAACAAAAACCCGCGCTTGGCGTCCCTAGCGCGGGTTCTGGGACCCAAGCAGGCTTGGGATCCGGAAGATCAGTACATCTTCTTGGGCAGTTGCATGCTGCGAACGCGCTTGTAGTGGCGCTTCACGGCGGCTGCCTTCTTGCGCTTGCGCTCGGCGGTGGGCTTTTCGTAGAACTCACGGGCGCGCAGGTCGGTCAGCAGGCCGAGCTTTTCAATGGTGCGCTTGAAGCGACGCAGTGCAACGTCAAAGGGTTCGTTTTCTTTTACGCGGATCGTAGTCATTAGCTAATGTTTTCCAAAATGTTGCTCGCAGAGGGGCTTGGGGAGATCGGGCCTCAGGACCATACGTAGCGGTTTCCCCGTCTGTAACTAGTATTTGGCCGACGGGGCATTGCCAGCAAAGCCGGAGATTATAGCCCGGCTGCGGCAAATTTCAAGCAGGCAGCGCTTGGGCGCAAGCATGGGCGCTGGCCCAGGCCCACTGAAAGTTGTAGCCGCCCAGCCAGCCTGTCACATCCACCACTTCGCCAATGAAATACAGGCCGGGCTGCGTCTTGCATTCCATGGTTTGCTGCGAGAGCGCGCGGGTGTCGATGCCACCCAACGTGACTTCGGCCTTCTTGTAGCCCTCGGTGCCGGTGGGGGTGAGCTCCCAGCGTGCCAGTTGCTCGGCCAGCCGGGCCAGGGCCTTGTCAGTGGCCTCGTTGATGGGGCGTTGCCAGTCGGCCTCGCGCTGGGCCCAGGTGTCGGCCAGGCGGCTTGGCACCAGCGTGGCCAGCTCGTTGGCGATGAGTTTGCGCGATCGCGCCTTGGCCTGCGCCACCGCGGCGGGCAGGTCCACCGTGGGCGCCAGGTTGATGGCCAGCGGCGTGCCCTCTTGCCAGTAGCTGGATATCTGCAGCACCGCCGGGCCCGACAGGCCGCGGTGGGTGAACAGCAGGTCTTCGTCAAACGCCATGCGGGACTTCTTGGCGCCGGTGCTGATCTGCACCGGCAGCGCCAGTCCGGCCAGCTGCGCATACGGCGCCCAGCCCGCGCCGTCAAACGTCAGGGGCACGAGGCCGGGGCGGCGCTCGACCAGCGGGATATTGAACTGCTGCGCCAGCCGGTAGCCAAAATCGGTGGCGCCGATCTTGGGGATCGACAGCCCACCCGTGGCAATGACCACCGAGCGGGCCTGCACCGTGTCGCGGTCAGTATCAATTTGATAGCTGCTGGCGCTTTCTGGATAAGCGCCAGAGGCCAAAAAGGCTATATTTTTGACCCGGCAAGGCTGCCAGTGCGTGACGCCACCGGCCGCGCATTCGGCCAGCAGCATGGCGATGATGTCCTCGGCCGAGCGGTCGGCAAACAGCTGGCCCTTGTGTTTTTCGTGAAAGGCGATGCCGTGCTTTTGCACCAGCGCAATGAAATCGGCCGGTGTGTAGCGCGACAGCGCCGAGCGGCAAAACTGCGGGTTTTGCCCCACGAAGTGCTTGTGCGGCGCGGCGGGGTCCAGGTCGCGGTTGGTGAAGTTGCAGCGCCCGCCGCCCGAGATGCGGATCTTCTCGGCCACCTTGTCGGCGTGGTCGATGAGCAAGACTTTCAACCCGCGCTGGCCTGCCTGGCCTGCACAGAACAGGCCGGCGGCACCGGCGCCGATGATGACAACATCAAAAACAAGGGAAGCGAGGGTCACAGGGGTTTTAGGCAGCGGTAGCGGGGCCGCCATTGTCGCCCGCGATCAGGGGGCTATTGCCTGAAGACCCCGCCCGATCCCACCACGGCAATGTCCACAAAGTTGGAGCCATGGTGGTTCTGCGGGCTGAACTGGTAGGCATAACCGCCCAGGTCGAGGTTGCCCAGGCTTTCCATGCCCTGTACCAGACTGGCGCGCGTAACCCCCGGCCCCGCAGCGCGCAGGCCTTCGATCAGCACGCGGGCGTCCATGTAGCCGGTATAGCGGTCGTAATCCACGGGCTTGTCATGGTGCTTCATGGACGCCTGGAAGTCGCGCGTGAGCTGGATGGTGGGTTTGCTGGGGGACGGGCCGGTACGCGCCACGGCCAGGCCACGTGCGTCCTCTCCCAGCGCCTTGAGCATGGCGGTGCCCGCGCCCAGTGACAAGGTGTACACCGGCACACCCAGATGGGCCCGATGCGCCCGCACGTAGGCCACAACAGGCGGCCCTGCCGCTATCAGCAGCACTGCCTGCGGTCTCTGGGCGGCCAGGGCTTTGGCGGCTTCGTTGGCATCTTCTCCGGCGGCGGCCAGCGCATGTGTGCCCGCCAAAGATGCGCCTTCGGCAGCAATGGTTTTTTCGACAAGCGGCAGCAGCAGCTTGCCAAAATCGTTGTTTTCGAAGGCCACCCCGATGCGTGACGATTGCACCGCCACCAGATTACGGACGATCTTGACCAGCTCATCAGCGTAGCTGGCCCGGGTGGTGAACAGGTAGGGGTGCTGCTGCGCGCGGATGGCGGGGGAGCCGGTATACACGCCGATCAGTGGCAATTTGGCTTGCGCCAGATAGGGCAGCAGCGTCATCACCTGTGAAGTGCCCGACACGCCCAACAAGGCCTGTACGCCGTCTTTTTCGTTCAGCTGTTTGGCGTTTTCCAGCGTACGGCGCGGGTCGAACCCGTCGTCCAGCGACACCAGCCGGATCTTGCGGCCGCCGATACCCCCTTTGGCATTGGCGTCTGCGATGGCGGCCTCCTGCCCCTCGTGGAGGGGCGCAAGAAACGGAGCCATCCCACCCGTCAGGGCGGTCGAACGGCCGATGAGGATGTCGCCCTTTCCTGCAGCCGGTTGTGCGCCCGCGGGCAGTGCCGCCAAGGCCGCGCTGCCCGCCAGTGCCAGCACCAGGCTGCGGCGGCGCGCCAGTGGGAGGCCGTGGCCAGTGGGCGTCGCATCGTGGTTCATCATCAAGTAGCTCCTTCAGATGTCGGCCAACGTGGCCGCAACGTGCGGCGATGGTAGGAGCGCCCGGCGCTTGCCGCCCAAGGGTTTACACCGGGCAGGCGTCAAGTGAGAGACAGGCGCCTGCGCCAATGTCTATCCACTTTCAGGCAAGCGAAAACCTGAGCCGCTGGATGAATCCTTTGGGCACGCCGTCTTCACGGCATTTGCAACGGCAATGGCATTGGCCACCAGCATGGCGTTGCGTATCACCGCCACGCCCTAGCTTTTGCGCGGGTGTGGCGTGTTCAGATATTCGGGGAAGCAGCGGGCGCTGGGTGCGCATCCGCACGGGCAGGGCGCCCTCTAAAATCCTGGCATGAATATCCCCTCACACCAACTCAGCATGACCGTGCTGATGTCTCCTGACATGGCCAACTTCTCGGGCAATGTGCATGGCGGGGCGATTCTCAAGCTGCTCGACCAGGTGGCCTATTCCTGCGCCAGCCGATATTCGGCCTGTTACGTGGTCACCCTCAGCGTGGACCAGGTGATGTTTTTGCAGCCCATTCATGTGGGCGAGCTGGTGACTTTTCTGGCCAGCGTCAACTACACGGGCGCGTCGTCGATGGAGGTGGGCATCAAGGTGGTGGCCGAAGACATCCGCTCGCAGGTGGTGCGGCATGTGAACAGCTGCTTTTTCACGATGGTGGCGGTGGACGAGGCGCGCAAGCCGGTGAAGGTGCCGCCCCTGTCGCCTTCTACGCCCGACGAACGCCGCCGCTGGGACGCCGCACTGCTGCGCAAATCGCTGCGCAAGGAGCTGGCCGCGCGCTTCGAGCAGGCCCGCTCGGCGCCAACCCCCGCACCGGCGGGCTGAAGCGCCCTGCGCCCTGTGCGCTGGCGGGCAGGCGCGCCGATCCCCTTGCGCAGCGGGCTTTCAGCCCGTGCGGCGGGTGGCGCTGGCCTGGTCGGGGGCAGGTTGGGAAACGCTGGCCACACCGCGCACCACGTCGCCCACCACAATCACCGAGGGGCTGGCCAGCCCTTCGCGTTCGATGGTGGCGTGCAGCTGGCCCAGCGTGGTGATGGCATGGCGCTGGTGGGGCAGGCTGGCGTGCTGGATGATGGCCACGGGTGTATCGGCCGGCAGACCGGTGAGCAGCTCTTGCCCGATATGGGCCGCGCCGCTTACGCCCATGTAGATCACCAGCGTGAGCCGGGCCTCGCGCGCGGTGGCGGCCAGCTGGCGCCAGTTGGTGCCCGCGTCGCCGGGTTTGGCGTGGCCGGTGACAAACACCACGCCATGCGCATGCTCGCGGTGCGTGAGCGGGGCGCCCAGCGAGGTCAGTCCCGCCAGCCCCGCCGTGATGCCATTGATCACCGTGACCGCTACCCCGGCGGCACGCAGGTGCTCCACTTCTTCGCCGCCACGGCCAAAGATGAACGGGTCGCCGCCCTTGAGGCGCACCACGTTCTCGCCCTCGCTCACGGCCATGAGCATCAGCTTTTCGATGAAGGCCTGCGGCGTGCTGGTGCAGCCACCGCGCTTGCCCACGTAAACGATGCGCGCCGTGGGCGATGCGTGCGCCACGATGGCGTCGCTCACCAGGTCATCTACCAGCAGCACGGTGGCGGCCTGGATGGCCTTGAGGGCCTTGATGGTGAGCAGCTCGGGATCGCCCGGGCCCGCGCCTACCAGCGTGCAGGTTCCCAGGTGGGTGGCGGGCGACAGTGCGCCTGTCTCTT
>NZ_QOZT01000013.1:0-77736 GCF_003345135.1 Acidovorax sp. BoFeN1 | reverse complement strand
GGCATGAGGGGCATACGTCGGGGCAGGTCAGAGACGTTTGCCGGTCTGGGCATCGAACCAGTGCAGCCGGTTTGCGCGCGGCGTGACGTGGATGGTGTCGCCCGCCTTGGGCGCGGCGCTGCCCTCGTCGATGCGCACGATCAGGCTGTCGCCGCCCATGGTGGCGTAGATCAGGCGCTCGGCGCCCAGCAATTCGACCGTGTCCACGCGCACCTCCCAGCCGGTGGCGGTGATGTCCAGGTGCTCGGGGCGAACGCCCAGAAGGGTGCCGGGCTTGCTGTTGGGCGCGTGGCGCAGCAGGTTCATGGGCGGCGAGCCGATGAAGCTGGCCACGAAAATCGACGCGGGCGTGTGGTAGACCTCTTCGGGCGTACCGAACTGTTCCATCACACCGGCGTTCATGACGATCATGCGCTGGGCCAGGGTCATGGCCTCGACCTGGTCGTGCGTGACGAACAGGCTGGTGATGCCCAGTTCGTTGTGCAGCTTCTGGATTTCGATGCGGGTCTGGGCGCGCAGCTTGGCGTCCAGGTTGGACAAGGGCTCGTCAAACAGGAAAACCTGGGGCTGGCGCACGATGGCGCGGCCCATGGCCACGCGCTGGCGCTGGCCGCCCGAGAGCTCACGCGGCTTGCGCTCCAGGAGATGGCCCAGCTCCAGGATTTTGGCGGCCTTGTCCACGCGGACCTTGATCTCGGCGATGGGCACCTTCTTGATCTTGAGACCGTAGGCCATGTTGTCGAACACGGACATGTGCGGGTACAGCGCATAGTTCTGGAACACCATGGCGATGTCGCGCGCGGCCGGCTCGAGGCGGTTGACCACGCGTCCGCCAATGGCAATGTCGCCGCCGGAGATTTCCTCCAGGCCGGCCACCATGCGCAGCAGCGTGGACTTGCCGCAGCCCGAGGGGCCGACGATCACAATGAATTCGCGGTCGTTGATTTCTGCATTGATGCCGTGGAGCACGGGCACGGCGGTCTTGCCGCTGCCGTAGCGTTTGACGACGTTCTGGAGAGAGATGGATGCCATAAGCGGATGGGGTTCAGCAATTCAAAAAAGCGGTGGGGACCGGGGCTTATTTCTCGGTGTCCACCAGGCCCTTGACGAACCACTTTTGCATCAGGACCACCACGGCAGCCGGCGGCAGCATGGCCAGGATGGCCGTGGCCATGGCGATGTTCCAGTCGATGGAGGCTTCGCCGCCACCGCCGACCATGCGCTTGATGCCGATCACCACGGGGTACATGTCTTCGGTGGTGGTCATCAGCAGCGGCCACAGGTACTGGTTCCAGCCGTAGATGAACTGGATCACGAACAGTGCGGCGATCGAGGTCTTGGACAGGGGCACCAGCACATCCTTGAAGAAGCGCATGGGGCCGGCGCCGTCCATGCGGGCGGCCTCCACCAGCTCGTCCGGTACCGTCAGGAAGAACTGGCGGAACAGGAAGGTGGCGGTGGCCGAGGCAATCAGCGGCAGGGTCAGCCCGCCGTAGGTGTTGAGCAGGCCCAGGTCGGCCACCACCTTGTAGGTGGGCAGGATGCGCACTTCCACGGGCAGCATCAGCGTCAGGAAGATGGCCCAGAAGCACAGCATCTTCAGCGGGAAGCGGAAATACACGATGGCAAACGCCGACAGCAGCGAGATCGCGATCTTGCCCACGGTGATCACCATGGCCGTCACGAAGCTCACCCACATCATGTGGACCACATTGGTGTTGGAGCCGAGCTTGCCCGAGCCAAACAGCGCGGCCTGGTAGTTCGCCCACATTTCGCGGCCGGGCAGCAGTGGCATGGGGGTCTGCACGATGTCTGCGGCCGTGTGCGTGGAGGCCACCAGGGCCAGGTACAGGGGGAAGGCCACCACCATCACACCGAGAATCATCACGGTGTGCGACAGCACCGTGAGCCAGGGGCTGCGGTCAACCATAGAAGGCCTCCAGCAGGTCAAACGGGCAGGGCGGAGTCAGCGGCGTGGCGGGCATCAGTACTGCACCTTCTTTTCGACGTAGTGGAACTGGACCACGGTCAAGGCCACCACGATGATCATCAGAACAACGGATTGCGCCGCCGAGCCGCCCAGATCGAGCGCCTTGAAACCGTCCAGGAACACCTTGTAGACCAGGATGGTGGTGGACTGACCGGGGCCACCACTGGTCATCGCATCGATGATGCCGAAGGTGTCGAAGAACGCATAAACAATGTTGATCACCAGCAGGAAGAAGGTGGTGGGCGACAGCAGGGGCAGCTGGATGTTCCAGAACCGGCGCCAGGGGCCGGCGCCGTCGATCGAGGCGGCCTCAATCAGCGACTTCGGAATCGATTGCAGGCCTGCGAGGAAGAACAGGAAGTTGTAGGAAATCTGCTTCCACACCGAGGCCGCGACGATCAGGCCCATCGCCTGGTTTTCGTTCATCAGGTGGTTCCAGGTGTAGCCCAGCTGGCCCAGAAAATAGGACACCACGCCGATCGAGGGCGAAAACATGAAGATCCACAACACCCCGGCGATCACCGGTGCGACGGCATAGGGAACGATCAGCAGGGTCTTGTAAACCATGGCCCCGCGCACGATGCGGTCGGCAAAAATGGCCAGAACCAGCGACACCACAATGCCGACGGCCGCCACCAGCACGGAGAAGAAGGCGGTGCGCTGGAACGAGTTCAGGTAGGTCGGGTCGTCGAGCAGGTTGCGGAAATTTTCCAGACCCACCCACTCGGTTGACATGCCAAAGGCGTCCTGCACCTGCAGCGACTGCAGCACGGCCTGGCTGGCGGGCCAGAAGAAGAAAACCCCAATGATGACGAGCTGGGGCATGAGCAACACCCAGGGCAGCCATCGGGAGCGGAAAAGGACGCGTTTTTCCATAGGATTTCGCAATAAAAAATCCGCCGAGCCCCTTGTGGGGCGCGGCGGATGGGGGCTGCCAGCGGATTATTTGCCCTTGTTGGCGCGCTCAAAGCGGGCCAGCAGTTCGTCGCCACGCTTCACGATCGAGTCCAGGGCAGTCTTGGCCGACTGCTTACCCGACCACACCTGTTCGAGTTCCTCGTCTTCGATGGTGCGGATCTGCACATAGTTGCCCAGGCGGATGCCGCGCGAGTTGTTGGTCACCTTGCGCACCATCTGCTGCACGGCCACGTCGGTGCCTGGGTTCTTCTGGTAGAAGCCCGATTTTTCCGTCAGGTCGTAGGCGGCCAGGGTGATGGGCAGGTAGCCCGTGCGCTGGTGGCTGGCAGCTTGCACCTTGGTCTGCGACAGGAAGTCGAAGAACGTGGCCACGCCCTTGTATTCGGCGGGCTTCTTGCCGGCCATCACCCACAGCGAGGCGCCACCGATCACGGTGTTTTGCGGCGCACCCTTGACGTCGGGGTAGTAGGGCATGGGGGCCAGGCCGTAGGTGAACTTGGCGTTTTTGGCCACGTCGCCATAGAAGCCTGACGAGGTCTGGATCATGGCGCACTCACCTGCGGTGAACGAAGCCTGGGCGGTGGAGCCGCGGCCCTTGTAAACGAACTCGCCCGCGGCCGCAGCCTTTGCGAGGTTGTCGATATGGCGCACATGCAGGGGAGAATTGATCTTCAGGCGCGCATCCATGCCGGCCAGGCCGTTTTGCTGGGTGGCGAACTCCACGTTGTGCCAGGTCGAGAAGCTTTCGAGCTGTGTCCAGCCCATCCAGGCCAGCGTCATGGGGCAGCTGTGGCCGCTGGCCTTGAGCTTCTTGGCGGCGGCAAACACTTCGGGCCAAGTGGCTGGTGCCTTGTCGGCGTTCAGGCCGGCCTTCTTGAAGGCGTCCTTGTTGTAATAGAAGATGGTGGTCGAACTGTTGAACGGAAAGCTCAGCATCTGGCCGTTGGGGGCCGTGTAATAGCCGGCCACGGCGGGGATGTAGGCTTTGGGGTCGAAGGCCATGCCGGCATCGCCCATCACCTTGCCGACGGGCACGGTGGCGCCCTTGCTGGCCATCATGGTAGCGGTGCCCACTTCGAACACCTGCAGGATGTGCGGCGCATTGCCCGAGCGGAAGGCTGCAATGGCGGCGGTCATGTTTTCGTCATACGAGCCCTTATAGGTGGGCACGACCTTGTATTCCTTCTGGCTTTCGTTGAACTGCTTGGCCAGATCATTGACCCACTCGTTGTTCACTGCCGTCATCGAATGCCACCACTGGATTTCGGTTTGGGCTTGCGCAGAAACGCACATGGTGGTGGCAATGGCGGCAGTCAGGGCCAGGTGCTTGAATTGCATGAACACTCCTCCGGAATGGCGAAGACACAAAAAGGGGCGATACTAGGTGGCGTTTGTGTCCACGGTGTGTCGTTGTCGCACAGGCCTTTTTCCACAACAACCGGGGAAACCCGTTGCGCAGTGTGGGCGCTGTGGCAATGTGACGTTCATGAAACAACCGCTGTCAATTCACGGACAGCGTCAAGGCCATTGCGGAGAATGTGGCGATTTTTGGTGCAATGCATCATGCTGTGGTTCTGACGGCTCGCACGACTCTGTGTATGTGCAAGCCAGGTTTTTCCTATATTCCATTCGCCATGGCCACCACTTCTCTGGACAAAAGCAAGATCAAATTCCTGTTGCTCGAGGGCATACATCCCTCTGCGTTGGATGTCATCCGCGCGGCCGGTTATTCGCAAATCGAGATCATCGCGGGGGCGCTCCCCGATGACGAGCTCAAGCGCAAGATCGCGGACGCCCATTTCGTCGGCATCCGCTCGCGCACCCAGCTGACCGAAGACGTGTTTGCCCACGCACACAAACTGGTGGCGGTGGGGTGCTTTTGCATCGGCACCAACCAGGTGGACCTGAATGCGGCACGCGAGCGCGGCATTGCCGTGTTCAACGCGCCGTACTCCAACACCCGGTCGGTAGCCGAGCTGGTGCTGGCCGAGGCCATCTTGCTGCTGCGTGGCATCCCCGAGAAGAACGCCGTGGCGCACCGCGGTGGCTGGCTCAAGTCGGCCGACAACGCCTACGAGATCCGGGGCAAGACCCTGGGCATCGTGGGCTACGGCTCCATCGGCACGCAACTGTCGGTGCTGGCCGAGGCGCTGGGCATGCATGTGGCGTTTTATGACGTGGTCAGCAAACTGCCCCTGGGCAATGCCCGGCAGGTGCCCGATCTGCACACGTTGCTGGGGCAGAGCGATATCGTGAGCCTGCATGTGCCCGAGTTGCCATCCACCGCGGGGATGATCGGTGCGGCCGAAATTGCGGCCATGAAGCCCGGCGGCATTCTGATCAATGCAGCGCGGGGCACCGTGGTGGAGATTGAGTCGCTGGCCGACGCCCTCAAGGCCAAGAAGCTGCTGGGCGCCGCCATCGACGTGTTTCCGGTGGAGCCTCGCACCAACAAGGACGAGTTTCAGTCGCCCCTGCGGGGACTGGACAACGTGATTCTGACCCCGCACATTGGCGGCTCCACCATGGAGGCGCAGGCCAATATCGGGCTGGAAGTGGCGGAAAAGCTGGTGAAGTACAGCGACAACGGCACCAGCACGTCGTCGGTCAACTTCCCCGAGGTGGCGTTGCCCGCGCACCCCGGCAAGCATCGCCTGCTGCACATTCACCGCAATGTGCCGGGTGTGCTGTCCGAGATCAACCGCATCTTGTCGGACAACCAGATCAATATCTCGGCCCAGTACCTGCAGACCAACGAGAAGATTGGCTATGTGGTGATCGACATCGACGCCGCGTCGTCGGACCTGGCGCTTGACAAACTGGCCCATGTGCCCGCAACGCTGCGCAGCCGCGTGCTGTTCTGAGCTTGCTCCTGTAAATATAGCTGGTGGCGCTTGCTGGTAAAGCGCTGCGGGCTGATTTTGTTTTAGAACCCACATTCATCGCCTTGGGGGCCGCCCCGGCGCTCAGGGCCGGGCGGCGCAGCCGGAGGCGGTGGCATAAAATTCCGACCCCAAGGCACAAGGGCGCGCCGCGTCCACCCAGGTTGATCCCATGAATGTTCCGATTGCGTTGGCCGCCCTGCAGACGCAGGCTGCCGAGCCTGTTCGTCTGCGCGAAATTCCCTATAACTACACCTCGTTCTCCGACCGGGAGATCGTGATTCGCCTGCTGGGCGCGTCCGCCTGGGAGGTGCTCGACCAGCTGCGCAATGAGCGCCGCACCGGCCGCTCTGCCCGCATGCTGTACGAGGTGCTGGGTGACATCTGGGTGGTGCAGCGCAACCCCTACCTGCAAGACGACCTGCTGGACAACCCGGCGCGTCGCAAGTTGCTGGTCGATGCCCTGCAGCACCGCCTGGGCGAAATCGACAAGCGCCGCACCCCGGCCGACGATGCCGAGCGCGACCGCCTGGTGGGCGAACTGGCACAGGCCGCGCGCCGCGCCGTGGCCGAATTCGATGCCACGTTCGAGCAAGCCGCCACGCTGCGCCGCCAGATCCAGCGCACGCTGGGGCGCCTTACGGCCAAGGACAACATCAAGTTTGACGGCCTTTCGCGCGTGAGCCATGTGACCGATGCGACCGACTGGCGCGTCGAATACCCGTTTGTGGTGCTGACGCCCGACACCGAGGCCGAGATGGCTGGCCTGGTCAAGGGCTGCATCGAGCTGGGCCTGACCATCATTCCGCGTGGGGGCGGCACGGGTTACACCGGCGGCGCCATTCCGCTGACCTGGAAGAGCGTGGTCATCAACACCGAAAAGCTCGAAGCCATGACCGAGGTGGAGATGCGCCGCCTGCCGGGCATGGACAGCGAAGTCGGCACCGTGTGGACCGAAGCCGGTGTGGTCACCCAGCGCGTGGCGGATGCCGCCGAGCGCGCAGGCTATGTGTTTGCCGTGGACCCGACCAGTGCCGAGGCCTCGTGCATTGGGGGCAACATCGCCATGAACGCGGGCGGCAAGAAAGCAGTGCTGTGGGGCACGGCGCTGGACAACCTGGCCAGTTGGCGCATGGTGACGCCCGAGGCGCAGTGGCTGGAGGTGACGCGGCTGGACCACAACATGGGCAAGATCCATGATGCCGAGATGGCCACCTTCGAGCTGCAGTATTTCGAGGCCGATGGCAAAACGCTCATCCGCACCGAGCGCCTGGACATTCCGGGCAAGACCTTCCGCAAGGAGGGCCTGGGCAAGGACGTGACGGACAAGTTCCTGTCAGGCCTGCCGGGCATCCAGAAAGAGGGCTGCGATGGCCTCATCACCAGCGCGCGCTGGGTGGTGCACCGCATGCCCGAGCACACGCGCACCGTGTGCCTGGAGTTCTTTGGCAATGCCAAGAATGCGGTGCCTTCCATCGTGGAGATCAAGGACTTCATGTTCGCCGAGCAAAAGCGCAGCGGCGTTCTGCTGGCCGGTCTGGAACATCTGGATGACCGCTATCTCAAGGCCGTCGGTTACGCCACCAAGAGCAAAAAGCACGGTGGTGGTTTGCCGAAGATGGTGCTGTTTGGCGACATTGCGGGCGATAACGCCGACGACGTGGCGCGCGTGACCAGCGAAGTGGTGCGCATTGCCAACTCGCGCAGCGGCGAAGGCTTCATCGCCATCAGCCCCGAGGCGCGCAAGAAGTTCTGGCTGGATCGCAAGCGCACGGCGGCCATCAGCCGCCACACCAACGCCTTCAAGATCAACGAAGACGTGGTGATTCCGCTGCCGCGCATGGCCGAGTACACCGACGGCATCGAGCGCATCAACATCGAATTGAGTCTGCGCAACAAGATCAAGCTGTGCGACGCGCTCACCGATTTTCTTGAGCGTGGCAACCTGCCCCTGGGCAAGCACGACGACGCCAACGAGATTCCATCGGCCGAACTGCTGGAAGACCGCGTGGCCCAGGCTGGTGCGCTGGTGGCCGAGGTGCGTGCGTTGTGGTCGGGCTGGCTGCAGGACGTGGCCACCCTGTTCCCGCAACTGCAGGACCACACCCTGCGCGCAAGCTGGAAGACCCAGCTGCGGGCCCCATTGCAAGGCATTTTTGCGGGCGCTGCGTTCAAGCCCATCCTGGAGGAGGCCACGGCCATCCACCAGCGCGTGCTCAAGGGCCGCGTGTGGGTGGCGCTGCACATGCACGCGGGCGACGGCAACGTGCACACCAACCTGCCGGTCAATAGCGACGACTACGAAATGCTGCAGACCGCGCACCAGGCGGTTGAACGCATCATGGTGCTGGCGCGCAGCCTCGATGGCGTGATCTCGGGCGAGCATGGGATCGGCATCACCAAGCTGGAGTTTCTGACCGACGAAGAACTGCGCCCGTTTGCGCAATACAAGCAGAAGGTAGACCCGGAAGGCCGCTTCAACAAGGGTAAATTGCTACGAAATCAGGAGCTTGTTGCGCTTGATGGGAAAGGGCTAGAGGCCAATTTGGCTTCAAAAATGCCGTTGCACGCCGATCTGACCAACGCCTACACCCCCAGCTTTGGCCTGATGGGACACGAGTCGCTCATCATGCAGCAGAGTGACATCGGTGCCATTGCCGATTCGGTGAAGGACTGCCTGCGCTGCGGCAAGTGCAAACCCGTGTGCTCCACGCATGTGCCGCGCGCCAATTTGCTGTACAGCCCGCGCAACAAGATCCTGGCGACCTCGCTGCTGGTCGAGGCTTTCCTCTATGAAGAGCAGACGCGCCGGGGCGTGAGCATCAAGCATTGGCAAGAGTTTGAAGACGTGGCCGACCACTGCACCGTGTGCCACCGCTGCGAGAGCCCCTGCCCGGTGAAGATCGACTTTGGCGACGTCACCATGAACATGCGCAACCTGCTGCGCAAGATGGGCAAGAAGAGCTTCCGCCCCGGCAACGCACTGGCCATGGCCATGCTCAACGCCACCAACCCCGACACCATCAAGCTGCTGCGTTCGGCCATGGTGGGCGTGGGCTTCAAAGCCCAGCGCATGGCGGTGGACCTGCTGCGCAAGGTAAGCCGCAAGCAGACCACCCGGCCACCCGCCACGGTGGGCACCGCGCCCATCAAGGAGCAGGTGATCCACTTCATCAACAAGAAGCTGCCCGGTGGCCTGCCCAAACGCACGGCGCGCGCGCTGCTGGACATCGAGGACAAGGATTACGTCCCGATCATCCGCAACCCCCAGGCCACCACGTTTGATACCGAGGCGGTGTTCTACTTCCCGGGCTGCGGCTCGGAGCGGCTGTTCAGCCAGGTGGGCCTGGCTACGCAGGCCATGCTGTGGCATGCGGGCGTGCAAACCGTGCTGCCGCCGGGCTACCTGTGCTGTGGCTACCCGCAGCGCGGCAGCGGCCAGTTCGACAAGGCCGAGAAGATGATCACCGACAACCGGGTGCTCTTTCACCGTGTTGCCAACACGCTCAACTACCTCGACATCAAGACCGTGGTGGTGAGCTGCGGCACCTGCTACGACCAGCTGCAGGGCTACGAGTTTGACAAGATCTTCCCGGGCAGCCGCATCATCGATATTCACGAATACCTGCTCGAAAAAGGCATCACGCTGCCCGCAGGCCAGGGCGGCTACCTGTACCACGAGCCCTGCCACAACCCCATGAAGCAGGGCGACTCGATGAAGACCGTGCGCGCCCTGGTGGGCGACAAGGTGCTCAAGAGCGAGCGCTGCTGCGGCGAATCGGGCACGCTGGGCGTCACCCGGCCCGACATCTCCACCCAGGTGCGCTTTCGCAAGGAAGAGGAAATTCGCAAGGGCGAGGCCCAGCTGCGCGCCAGCGGTGCCGTAGGCGCGCAGGACAACATCAAGATCCTCACGAGCTGCCCGAGCTGCCTGCAGGGCATCACCCGCTACGGCGACGACCTGCAGACCGGCCTGCTCGAAGCCGACTACATCGTGATCGAGATGGCCAAGCAGATCCTGGGCGAGAACTGGCTGCCCGAGTATGTGCAGCGTGCCAACAATGGTGGCATCGAGCGTGTGCTCGTATGACACACGATTGCCCGCTGTGCCGTGAAGATGGCGGGGCGCTCATCTGGCGCGGTGCGCGGTTGCGCGTCATCCGTGCCGACGAGGCGGGTTTTCCCGCCTTTTACCGCGTGGTCTGGAACGCCCATGTGGCCGAGTTTTCCGACCTGAACGCCCCGGAGCGAGCGCATTGCATGGATGTGGTGGCACAGGTTGAACAGGCCCTGCGCCAGTATCTGCAGCCCACCAAGGTCAACATTGCAGCGCTGGGCAACATGGTGCCGCACCTGCACTGGCATGTGATTGCGCGCTTTGACTGGGACAGCCATTTCCCGGCGCCCGTGTGGGCGTCTGCCCTGCGACACAGCCCTGCAGCGCAGCAAGCGGGCGTGTCGGCCCGGTTGCCCGTGCTGGAGGCAGCGCTGCAGTCCAAGCTGGGCCAGCTGGCCTGAGGGTCCGCTAATCCATCCGGTATCCCTGATCAGCAAGTGCCCGCCTGCGGGTGGGACAATGGCCGAGGTCTTAACCAACAGTTTTCTCACAGGTGAATCCATGGCAGGTTTGAAAGCGGGCGCGCCCACGCCGCAGGCACTGACGGTGCATGAGGCATCACGGGTGCTTGAAGTGGGGTTCTCTGACGGCGCCACGTTCCGAATTCCGTTTGAGTTGATGCGTGTGTATTCGCCGTCAGCCGAAGTGCAGGGCCATGGCCCGGGCCAGGAGGTGTTGCAGACGGGCAAGCGCGATGTGGTGCTGGTCGGCCTGGAGCCCGTGGGCAACTACGCCGTCAAGCCGCTGTTCTCGGACGGCCACGAAAGTGGCATCTTCACCTGGGATTACCTTTACGAACTGGGCCAGCAGCAGGATGCGCTGTGGGCGCAGTACACCGCGCGACTGGCCGCGGCCGGCACTGACCGCGATACGCCCATGGCGCCCAAGGGCGCCGCAGGCGGCCATGGCTGCGGCAGCCACTGAGGCTGCAGGCGGGGAATGTCTCAGGCGGTGCGCGCCATCCGTTCGATACCCCTGTGATTCATTGTGCTATTAAGATAATAGCTGTCTGCGCAATAAATACGGGCGCTGATGGCCAATTTGTTTTACTGGCGTTGTTTTAATCGCGACAGATGCCCCAATTGAGTGCGGGGTTGTCGCTGTACCTCAGGCGCTGACACGCCTAGCATGATTTTTATGAGCACCACGCATTTCGGTTTTCAGTCGGTTGACGAGCAGGAAAAAGCGCGCCGCGTGCGCGGCGTGTTCGACTCCGTCGCCTCCAAGTACGACGTGATGAACGACCTCATGTCGGCAGGCCTGCACCGCGCCTGGAAGGCCTATACCGTGATGGTGGCCAACCTCAGCGAGGGTAGCCAGGTGCTCGACATTGCGGGCGGCACGGGCGATCTGGCGCTGGCGTTCTCCAAAAAAGTGGGGGCATCGGGCCGCGTGGTGCACACCGACATCAACGAAGCCATGCTGCGCGTGGGCCGCGACCGGCTTATCGATGCAGGTGTGGTGTTGCCCACGCTGGTTTGCGATGCAGAGAAACTGCCGTTCCCCGAGGCGCACTTTGATGTGGTCAGCGTGGCCTTCGGCCTGCGCAACATGACCCACAAGGACCAGGCGATTGCCGAAATGTGCCGTGTGCTCAAGCCCGGTGGCAAGTTGCTGGTGCTGGAATTTTCGAAGGTGGCCAAGCCACTGGAAAAGGTGTACGACTGGTATTCGTTCAAGGTACTGCCCCAGCTGGGCAAGCTGGTGGCGGGTGACGACGCCAGCTACCGGTATCTGGCCGAGTCCATCCGGATGCACCCGGGGCAGGAAGAGCTCAAAAGCCTCATGCAGAAAAATGGCTTTGGGCATGTGGACTATCACAACATGACGGGTGGCATTGTGGCCTTGCATGTTGGAATCAAGTGCTAAGCAGTTTGCTTTGAGTGGATTAACGGAGACGGAGAAATCATGATGAAACTGTGGTCTGTGGTGTTGGTGGCGATGCTTGCGTTTGCGCATCCCGATGCGGATGCCCGGCGCATGGGTGGTGGCAAGTCGGTGGGCAAGCAGTCCAGCAACGTCACCCAGCGCGACGCGGCAACGCCGCCTGCAACGCCGGGCGCCCCGGCGCAGACGGCAACCAACGCCGCCGCTGCCAAGCCTGCAGCAGCTGCGCCTGCCGCAGCGGCCAAAAAGCCCTGGGGCGCCATGCTGGGTGGCCTGGCCGCCGGTCTGGGTCTTGCCTGGCTTGCCAGTTCGCTGGGCTTGGGTGCAGGCTTCGCCAATATCCTCATGATCGCGCTGCTGGCGGTGGCCGCATTTGCCATCTTCAAGATGGTGATGCGCGCACGCAATGGTGGTGCTGCTGCCCAAAATTCACCCTTCGCCTTCCAGGGCGCCGGGGGGGCTTCGCCAGCTTCCGCCCAGGTGCCGCGCCAGTACAGCCCCGACAAGGTGGGCAACGATGCATCGGCCCGCCCCTGGGAGCGCAATGGCATGGCGTTTGATGCGTCGCGGCAGCAGCAGGGCACGGGCTCGCTGATTGGCTCGGGCCTCTCGGGTTCGCAAAACTGGGGCATTCCCGAAGGGTTTGACGCCGAGGGCTTTCTCACGGCAGCCAAGCGCAATTTCATTACGCTGCAGTCCGCATGGGACCGTTCCGACATCGCCACGCTGCGCTCGATGATGACCGACAGCATGCTCGATGAAATTCGCACGCAACTGACCGAGCGCGAAACGCACCGGGGTGATCAGCCCAACCAGACCGACGTGGTCATGATCGAGGCGCAGCTGCTGGGCATCGAAGAACTGGACGATGGTTACATGGCCAGCGTGGAGTTCTCGGGCATGATCCGCGAAGAATTGTCTGCAGGCCCCAGTCCCTTCCGTGAGGTCTGGAACATGACCAAGGCCAAGGCGGGCAACAGCGGCTGGCTGGTTGCGGGTGTGCAAGCACTGCAGTAATACGGCAAGGCTTCCCGGTTCAGGGAATAATCGGGGACTATGGCAACACAGTCCCCTTTTTCATTTCTGGATGGTCTCATTGACCGCTTGGCCGCCGGCCCGCAGCCGCCGCAGTGGCTGGTGCACGAGGTGCAGCAGCGCATGGTCCTTTTTCTCAACCATGTGTTGATGCAGGAAAAGGAAGCCATGGACCGCCTGATGCGCCAGCGTGGCCGCGTGGCGCGCGTGCAGTGGCGCTCCTATTCCATGGCCTTGCTGGTGACGCCGGCGGGCCTGTTCAACCTGGCGCCTGAGGGCGCGGCGCCCGATCTGCAGCTGCACGTCACGGAAGCCTCTCCTCTGGCGCTGGCCAGCGTTGCGCTGCGAGGCGACAAGCCGGCCATCCGCATCGAGGGCGATGTGCAACTGGCGGCCGAAATCAACTGGCTGGTGGACCATGTCCGCTGGGATCTCGAAGAAGACGTTGCCCGCCTGATTGGTGACGCGCCCGCACACACGCTGGGCAAAGTGGCTCGCAAGGCGGCGCAGGCGTTGCGCCAGTTCGTGGGCACGCGCATGGCGTCTGCCGCAGTCGCCCCGGCCCCAGGTGCGGCACCCGCTGCGCCCGCGGCACCGCCCGGCAACGCTGACCGGACTGCTCCATGAAGCGTTTTTTGCGGGGCGCCACCATCGTCTGGGTGGTGTTCCGGTATGGGCTCGATGGCCTGGTGCTCGACAGTTTCCAGAAGCCCTGGCTGCGGCTGCTGGCGCGCGTCCTTTCGATAGGGCGCAATCTGGAGGCACCGCGTGGCCAGCGCCTGCGCGAGGCGCTGGAGCGGCTCGGCCCCATCTTCGTCAAGTTTGGCCAGGTGCTCTCGACCCGGCGCGACCTGCTGCCGGCCGACATGGCCGACGAGCTCGCGCGCCTGCAAGACCGTGTGCCGCCCTTCGATTCGGCCATCGCCATTGCCACCATCGAGCGGGCGTATCGCCGCCCGGTGGACGAGGTGTTTGTTGCCTTTGACCGCGTGCCGGTGGCCAGTGCGTCGATTGCGCAAGTGCACTTCGCCACCTTGCGCGACCGGGGGGGCGTGGAGCGCGAGGTCGCCGTCAAGGTGCTGCGCCCGGGCATGCTGCCAGTCATTGAAAAAGACCTGAGCCTCATGCGCCTGATGGCGGGCTGGGTGGAAAGCCTCTCGGCCGATGGCAAGCGCCTCAAGCCCCGCGAGGTGGTGGCCGAATTCGACAACTACCTGCATGACGAGTTGGATCTGGTGCGCGAAGCTGCCAACGCCGCGCAACTGCGACGCAACATGCAGGGGCTGGACCTGGTGCTGATTCCGGAAATCTACTGGGATTTCTGCCACCCCGAGGTCATGGTGATGCAGCGCATGAACGGTGTGCCCATCAGCCAGGTCGAGCGCTTGCGCGAAGCCGGGGTGGACATCCCCAAATTGGCGCGCGATGGCGTCACCATCTTCTTCACCCAGGTGTTCCGCGACGGCTTCTTTCATGCCGACATGCACCCGGGCAACATCCAGGTGAGCCTGGAGCCGGCCACGTTCGGGCGCTACATTTCGCTGGACTTCGGCATTGTTGGCACGCTCACTGAAGTGGACAAAGAGTATCTGGCGCAGAACTTCGTGGCCTTTTTCCGCCGCGACTACAAGCGTGTTGCCGAGCTGCACATCGAAAGTGGCTGGGTGCCGCCGGAAACCCGCGTCAACGACCTCGAATCGGCGATCCGCGCCGTGTGCGAGCCCTATTTCGACCGTCCGCTCAAGGAAATCTCGCTGGGGATGGTGCTGATGCGCCTGTTCCAGACATCACGCCGCTTCCAGGTCGAAATCCAGCCGCAACTGGTGCTGCTGCAAAAAACCCTGCTCAACATCGAAGGGCTGGGTCGCCAGCTCGACCCGGAGCTCGACCTCTGGAGCACTGCCAAGCCTTTTCTTGAGAAATGGATGCTTGAGCAGATGGGCCCGCAACGCCTGTGGCGCGAGCTGCGGGCAGAGGCGCCGCACTATGCCAAGCTCGTGCCCGAGCTGCCGCGCCTGCTGTATGACTTTCTGAGCCGGCGGCCGGCCGAGTCGCAAAGCGCCATGCGCGACCTGCTGGAGGCGCAAAAGCGCACCAATCGGTTGCTGCAAAGCATCATTTACGGCGGCCTGGGCTTTGTGCTGGGTCTGCTGGTGATGCAGCTGATGGTCAGGGTCAGGCTCTTCTGACGCTGGCTCGTTCAAGGTTCTTTTTTTCCCACTGTTCGCGACATCGAGGAGCATGCCGTGCTGTTGACCCTGGTTATCGTCTATCTGTTGATCACCATCGCCATTGGCCTGGTTGCCGCCAAGCGGGTAAAGAATTCCGCCGATTTTGCGATTGCCGGGCGCCATTTGCCGCTGTACATGATCGTCACCACCACGTTTGCCACCTGGTTTGGTTCGGAGACGGTGCTGGGGATTCCCGCCAAATTTATCGAGGGCGGGCTGGGCAATGTGGTGGAAGACCCTTTCGGTGCGGGTTTCTGCCTGATTCTGGTGGGCCTGTTCTTTGCGGGCAAGCTCTACCGCATGACGCTGCTGACCATCAGCGACTACTACCGCGAGCGCTATGGCCGCGTGGTCGAGGTCGTGTGCTCGCTGATCATCATGCTGAGCTACCTGGGCTGGGTTTCGGCCCAGGTCACTGCCTTGGGGCTGGTGTTCAACCTGCTGTCTGGCGGGGCCATCAGCATCCCCATCGGCATGACGATCGGGGTGGTGTCGATCCTGGCATACACGCTGTTTGGCGGCATGTGGTCGGTGGCTGTCACGGACTTTATCCAGATGATCATTCTCGTGGTGGGGCTCACGCTGATCGCCGTGTTCGCGGGCAACATGGCCGGCGGTGCGGACAAGGTCATCGAGCTGGCCTCCAGCCGTGAGTTGTTCCGCTTTTTGCCAGAGCCCAGTTTCCACGATATCGCGTTCTTCATTGCCGCCGCCATCACGATGATGTTTGGCTCGATTCCCCAGCAGGACGTTTTTCAGCGGGTGATGTCGGCCAACAACATCCAGGCCGCCACGCGGGGGCCCCGTGATTGGCGGCATCTTCTACATCCTGTTTGCCTTTGTGCCGATGTTTCTGGTGGCCAGCGCGCTCATCATCATGCCGGCCGAAACGGCAGAGCTGCTCAAGGACGATCCGCAAAAGGTACTGCCCACGCTGGTGCTGGAAAAAATGCCTTTTGTCATGCAGGTGCTCTTTTTTGGCGCACTGCTGTCGGCGCTCAAGTCCACAGCGTCGGCCACGCTGCTGGCCCCCAGTGTGACGTTCACAGAGAACATCTGGCGCCAGTTCCGCCCGCACGCCTCGGACCAGCAGCAACTGCGCACCATGCGCATCACCACGCTGGTGTTCAGCGGCCTGGTGCTGGCCTACGCGATTCGTATGGAAGGTACACCCATCTATGAACTGGTCTCGGGCGCTTACCAGGTGCCGTTGGTCGGCGCCTTTGTGCCCCTGGTGTTCGGTCTGTACTGGAAACGGGCCACCACCCAGGGCGCGGTGTTTGCCATCGTGCTGGGTTTGCTGACCTGGCTGTTGTTTCTGGCAACGCCAGCGGGCGAGGTGTTTCCGGCGCAACTGGCCGGTTTGCTGGCGGCGCTGGTGGGCATGCTGGCGGGCTCGCTCGGCCCCCAGGCGATTGGCAATAGCCATGCAGGGCACCATCGTATGGTGGGAGTGGAATGAGCCCAGGGTGTTGAAGACGGGGCGGCCGCCTATAATTTAAGGTTTTGCACTTTCCCCCAACACTCTCGTCATGCCTATTTATGCCTACAAATGCGGCTCCTGCGGCCATGCCAAGGATGTGCTGCAAAAAATCTCCGATCCTCAGCTCTCGGTGTGCCCCGCGTGCGGCGCCGAAGCCTTCACCAAGCAGGTGACTGCCGCCGGGTTTCAGCTCAAGGGCTCTGGCTGGTATGTGACGGATTTTCGTGGCGGCAACGCTGCCAGTTCTGCCCCCGCCGCTGATGCCAAGAGTGACGGCCAGGGTGCAGTCGCTACCCAGGCTTCTGCGCCCGCCGCAGCCGATACCAGTGCCGCCCCCAAGGCGGCGCCCAGTGCCGCACCGGCCGCCGCTGGTGCCAGCGCCACCTCTTCCGACTGAGCCCTTCCATGTCTGCCTTGCGCAAATGGTTGTTCACCGGCCTGCTGGTGATTGTTCCGGGGGTGATCACCATTGCGGTGCTCAACTGGATCGTGGGTACGCTCGACCAGACTCTGCAGATCCTGCCGCTGGCCTGGCACCCCGACAAGGTGCTCGGATTCCATATCCCCGGCTTTGGCGTGCTGCTGACCCTGCTGATCCTGCTGGTGGTGGGCGCAACGGCCAGCAATTTTGCCGGGCGCAAGCTGGTGCAGTGGGGCGACCGGCTGGTCAGCCGCATCCCGGTGGTGCGCTCCATCTATTCAAGCGTCAAGCAGGTCTCGGATACGCTGTTTTCCGAAAGCGGCAATGCCTTTCGCACCGCCGTGCTGGTGCAATGGCCCCGTGAAGGGGTCTGGACCGTCGCCTTCATCACGGGCACGCCCAACGGTGAGGTGGCAGCGTATCTGCGCGATGAATTTGTCAGCGTGTATGTGCCCACCACCCCCAATCCCACGGGTGGGTATTTTGTGATGGTGCGCAAGAGCGACTGTGTCGAGCTCGACATGAGCGTGGATGCAGCGCTCAAATACATTATTTCGATGGGTGTGGTCGCTCCTTCCGACCCCGCCCTTGCCCCTGTCTCCCCCAAGTGAATCCCCTTTAATGCGCCACAGCGGCGCCGGAAGTTTTGCCATGGCCATGCGTTCCCACTATTGCGGTCTTGTGACCGAAGCCCTTCTGGGCCAAACCGTCACCCTGTCGGGCTGGGTGAATCGCCGCCGCGACCATGGCGGCGTGATCTTCATCGACCTGCGCGACCGCGAAGGCTCGGTGCAGGTGGTCTGCGACCCGGACCGGGCCGAGATGTTCAAGACGGCCGAAGACGTGCGCAACGAGTTCTGCGTGCAGGTCAAGGGCCTGGTGCGCGCACGCCCTGCGGGCACCACCAATGACAGCCTGAGCAGCGGCAAGATCGAGGTGCTGTGCCATGAGCTGAACGTGCTCAACCCGTCGGTCACGCCTCCGTTCCAGATCGATGAGGAAAACCTCTCCGAGACCACGCGCCTCACGCACCGCGTGCTGGATTTGCGCCGCCCCTACATGCAAAACAACCTGATGCTGCGTTACCGCGTGTCCATGGAAGTGCGCAAGTTCCTCGATGCCAACGGTTTCATCGACATCGAAACCCCCATGCTCACCAAGAGCACGCCCGAAGGCGCGCGCGACTACCTCGTGCCCAGCCGCGTGCACGACGGCCACTTTTTTGCGCTGCCGCAATCGCCCCAGCTGTTCAAGCAGCTCTTGATGGTGGCGGGCTTTGACCGCTACTACCAGATCACCAAGTGCTTCCGCGACGAAGACCTGCGCGCCGACCGCCAGCCCGAGTTCACGCAGATTGATATCGAAACCTCGTTCATGGACGAGCAGGAAATCCGCGACATGTTCCAGGGCATGATCAAGACGGTGTTCCAGAACACGCTGAACGTGGACCTGGGTGAATTCCCGGTCATGACATACCAGGACGCTGCCCACCGCTTCGGCTCTGACAAGCCCGACCTGCGCGTCAAGCTCGAATTCACCGAACTTACCGACGTCATGAAGGACGTGGATTTCAAGGTGTTCTCGGGCGCCGCCAACATGAAGGGCGGCCGCGTGGTGGCCCTGCGCGTGCCTGGTGGCTCTGTGGAAGGCGGCGGCATCAGCCGCGGCGAGATCGATGCCTACACCGAGTTCGTCAAGATCTACGGCGCCAAGGGCCTGGCCTACATCCGCGTCAACGAGCTGGCCAAGGGTCGCGACGGCCTGCAATCGCCCATCGTGAAAAACATCCACGACGTGGCCCTGGCAGAAGTATTGAAGCGCACTGGCGCACAAGACGGCGACCTGATCTTCTTCGGCGCCGACAAGGAAAAGATCGTCAACGACGCCATCGGTGCCCTGCGCCTGAAGATCGGCCACAGCGAATTCGGCAAGAAGAACGGCCTGTTTGAAGACCGCTGGGCCCCGCTGTGGGTGGTCGACTTCCCCATGTTCGAGCACGACGAAGAGAACGACCGCTGGGTCGCCGTGCACCACCCCTTCACCGCGCCCAAGGACGGCCACGAGGACTACATGGTCACCGCGCCCGAGAAGTGCATCTCCAAGGGCTACGACATGGTGTTGAACGGCTGGGAGATGGGCGGTGGCTCGGTGCGTATTCACCGCGCCGACGTGCAGCAAAAAGTGTTCGATGCCCTCAAGATCACGCCCGAAGAAGCGCAGCAGAAGTTCGGCTTCCTGCTCGACGCCCTGCAATACGGTGCGCCCCCTCACGGTGGCCTGGCCTTCGGCCTGGACCGCATCGTCACGCTGATGACGGGCGCCGAGTCCATCCGCGACGTGATCGCCTTCCCCAAGACCCAGCGCGCCCAGTGCCTGCTGACCCAGGCGCCTTCCGTTGTGGATGAAAAACAGCTGCGCGAATTGCATATCCGTCTGCGCAATCTGGATGCCGTGAAAGCGGGCTGACCGCACAGCCCTTCGGGCAGAATCAAGGGCGCCCCTGGGCGCCCTTTTTTATTCCGAGATCGACTCTTATGGCCATACCAGACTACGAAACGCTGATGCTCCCGCTGTTATCAAGGTTGGCCGACGGAGAAACCCGTGTTCTGAAGGACGTTATGGCGGAACTGGCCAACGTTTTTGAGTTGTCACCAGAAGACAGGGCGCAGTTGTTACCCAGTGGCGGAACACTTACGTTTGCATCGCGTGTTGGATGGGCAAAGACGTACCTCAAAAAGGCTGGTTTGGTGCAGCAACCAAAGCGTGGTCTTGTTCAAATCACCGATCAAGGACAGGCTGCGCTTGCTCAGAAGCCTGCGCGAATTGACGTCAAGTTTCTTGAGCAGTTTTCCGCATTTCTGGATTTCAGAAATGCGTCGCGGGAGCGGCCTGCACTCGCGGGTGCGGACGATGTGTTGCCCTTGTCCAGTGATCTGACGCCTGATGAGGTGATAGATGCCGCATACCAGAGATCTGTGTTCGCTCTTGCTGATGAGGTTCTGGAACGGGTGAAGGCTTGCTCGCCCATTTACTTTGAGCGGTTGGTTGTGCAATTGCTCATCAAAATGGGCTACGGCGGCAGCCGCGAGGAAGCAGGGAAAGCAGTGGGACGCAGTGGTGATGGCGGTATTGACGGGATCATCAACGAAGACCGTTTGGGGCTGGACGCGATTTATCTTCAGGCCAAACGCTGGGAGGGTGTGATTGGGCGTCCGGAAATCATGAAGTTTGTGGGGGCGCTTGCCGGGCAGCGCGCCACCAAGGGTGTTTTCATCACGACGTCGTGGTTTACGCAAGACGCCAAGGATTACGCGCTCAGCAGCCAGTACAAGGTGGTTTTGATTGATGGTGAGCGGCTGGCCGATCTCATGATCGAGCACGACCTGGGGGTGTCGGTCGCGGCCACCTACCAGCTCAAGCGCATTGACTCTGATTTTTTCAGCGAAGAGTGACCCATGGCCTGCCTGCATCGCAGTTGGTTTGCGCGCGTGTCGCCCCATCGGTCTCTAGCGCCCAAAAACCATGCCGGCTGAACAGGGCGGGGCGCCGGGCAGCGCTTACAAAATCCCCCAATCCGTGCTGGTGGTGATCCACACGCCCGCACTCGATGTGCTGTTGATCCGCCGCGCCATCGATGCCCCCGATGGCCAGGCGTTCTGGCAATCGGTGACCGGCAGCAAGGACAGCCTGCAGGAAGACTGGCGCGAAACCGCCGCGCGTGAGGCGCTGGAGGAAACCGGCCTGTGCGCAGATGCGCCGGGCTGCACGCTGCGTGACTGGGGCCTGGAAAATGTGTACGACATTTACCCAGAGTGGCTGCACCGCTACGCACCCGGGGTGCGGCGCAATACCGAGCGTGTGTTCAGCCTGCAGGTGCCCGCCGCCGTGCCGGTGGTGCTGAGCCCGCGCGAGCACACCGCCTGGGCCTGGTGGCCGTGGCGCGAGGCGGCCGATCGCTGCTTCTCACCATCGAACGCCGAGGCCATCCTGTTGCTGCCACAATTTGCCTACTCATGACCCCATCCCACACCGCATCCGACATTCTGCGCATTGCCACCTACAACATCCACAAGGGTGTTCAGGGCCTTGGCCCGGCGCGCCGGCTGGAGATCCACAACCTGGGGCTGGCCGTGGAGCAGCTCGATGCCGACATCGTCTGCCTGCAGGAGGTACGCAAGCTGCACCGCCGCGAGGCCGCGTATTTTCAGCGCTGGCCCGATGTGCCGCAGGCCGAGTACCTGGCGCCCGAGGGCTACGAGGCGGTGTACCGCACCAACGCCTTCACCAAACATGGCGAGCATGGCAATGCGCTGCTGTCGCGCTGGCCGGTGATCGGGCACCAGCATGAGGATATTTCTGACCACCGGTTCGAGCAGCGCGGCCTGCTGCATGTGGAAGTGGATGCGCATGGCCGCCGTGTGCATGTGATCGTGGTGCACCTGGGGCTGATTCCCGGCAGCCGGGTGCGGCAGGTCGATCGCCTGCAGCAGTTCATCGAGCGCGAGGTGCCCCCGGGCTCGCCGGTGGTGGTGGCCGGTGATTTCAACGACTGGGGGGCACAGATCAAACGCATGCTGTCGGGCTTTGGTCTGTATGAGTTTGATGCGCCGCGTGCCTTCACCTACCCTGCGCGGCTGCCGCTGGTGCAGTTGGACCATGTCTACGTGCGCGGGCTCGAGCCGCTGGGGCTGCATGTGCCGCGGGGGCGGATCTGGTGGCGCATGTCCGACCACCTGCCGCTGATTGCCGAGTTCAAACTTTGACCCGCCGATGACTCGGGTGGCCGATTTCGCCAAAGACCACCGGGTGCACCTGTTGCAGGGCGCGCAGGAGCTGTTTCCCGCCTTGATCGAGGCGATGGATGCGGCGCTGTCCGACATCCAGTTCGAGACCTACATCTTTGACTTCACCGGCGCGGGGGCGCAGGTAGCCGAGGCGCTGATTCGCGCGGCGCAGCGCGGTGTGCGCACGCATTTGGTGGTGGATGGCGTGGGCACCGGGCCGTTGCCAAAGGCGTGGCAGCAGCGCATGAAGTCGGCTGGGGTGCAGGTACGGGTGTATTCACCGCTGGGGCCGCTGGGGCTGCTGCTGCCCCACCGCTGGCGCCGCCTGCACCGCAAGCTGTGCGTGGTCGATGGGCTGGTGGTGTTTTGTGGCGGCATCAATGTGCTGGACGATCTTTACGACCCCAACTACGGCGATCTGGATGCACCGCGCTTCGATTTTGCCGTGCAGGCGACCGGCTCTCTGGCGGCGCAGGCGAGCCGGACCATGGAACTCTTGTGGTGGCGCATGCAGGCGGTGCGCGATGTGCGCCTGAATCGCTTGCCGCAAGCCGTGCGCGACCTGCGCGCCGCCAGCGCCACCCGCCACGCCAGCCAGCAGGACCCGGATGCGCGCGGCATGCGGGCTGCGCTGGTGCTGCGCGACAACGTGCGCAACCGCAGCCGCATCGAAAAGGCCTACCGGCGCGCCATTGGCGCAGCGCGCCACGACATCATCATTGCCAACGCGTATTTCATGCCCGGCGGCAAGCTGCGCCGCGCGCTGATTCTGGCGGCCAAGCGCGGCGTGCGCGTGCAGCTGTTGCTGCAGGGGCGCTATGAATACTTCATGCAGTACCACGCGGCGCGGCCGGTATATGGCGCACTGCTGGCCGCCGGTGTGGAGATCCACGAATACGAACCCAGTTTTTTGCACGCCAAGGTGGCGGTGATCGATGCCCATGGCGACAAGCCCTGGGCCACCGTGGGTTCATCCAACCTCGACCCCTTGAGCCTGCTGCTGGCGCGCGAGGCCAATGTGGTGGTCCAGGATGCCGCCTTTGCCATCGACCTGCGCCAGCGCCTGGTGCACGCCATGCAGCACGCCGGGCGGCGCATGGACCCTGCCCGTTACGCTGGCCGCCCGCTGCGCCAGCGCGTGCTCGATCGCGTGGCCTTTGGCCTGATGCGCCTGGCCTTGTGGGTCACCGGCAACCGATACTGAGCACGGATGGGGTCGTTTGCTATTGAATATATAGCTGCTGACGCTTGCTGCATAAGCGCTAGCGCCCTAAAACCCTTGAAATGATGGGGCGGGCATTCACTGGTAGGATGCAGCCATGTCCAGTCAACCAGACGCCGATATGACGCACTTTCCGCCGGATGAAGGCACGCCTGTTTCCGTGAAAATCCGCGAGCGCATCACTGCGGCGCGCAAACGTTTCAACGCCAACGACAACATTGCCGAGTTCATCCAGCCGGGCGAGCTGGAAAAGCTGCTTGACGAGGTCGAGGTGAAGATGCAGGGCGTGCTCGACAGCCTCGTCATCCACACCGAGGGCGACCACAACACCCAGGCCACCGCGCGCCGCGTGGCCAAGATGTACCTCAACGAGGTGTTCAAGGGCCGTTATGTCGAGCAGCCACCGATCACCGAGTTTCCCAATGCCGAGCACCTCAATGAGCTCATGATCGTGGGGCCGCTCACGGTGCGCAGCGCCTGCAGCCACCATTTTTGCCCCGTCATCGGCAAGATCTGGATCGGCATCATGCCCAACGAGCACACCAACGTGATCGGTTTGTCCAAGTACGCCCGCTTGGTGGACTGGATCATGGGCCGCCCCCAGATCCAGGAAGAAGCCGTGGTGCAACTGGCCGACCTCATCATGGAAAAGACCCAGCCCGACGGCCTGGCCGTGGTCATGGAGGCCAGCCACTTCTGCATGTCCTGGCGCGGCGTGCGCGAGATGGACAGCAAGATGATCAACTCCGTGATGCGCGGCGTGTTCCTGAAAGACAGTGCGCTGCGCCGCGAATTCCTCTCGCTCATTCCAGGAAGGAACTGACCATGTTGGTACGCCTGCTTTACGCCAGCCGCGCGGTGGACACATCGCCCGCCGCCATCGAAGCCATCCTCACCCAGTCGCGCCAGCACAACCCGGGCAGTGGCATCACGGGCATTCTTTGCTATGGCGGCGGGGTTTTCCTGCAGGCCATCGAGGGCGGCCGCTCCGCGGTCAACGAGCTGTATGGCCACATCCAGCGCGACCCGCGCCACAAGAGCGTCGAGCTGCTGCACTACGAAGAGATTGCCGAGCGGCGCTTCGGCGGCTGGACCATGGGGCAGGTCAACCTGTCCAAGATCAACCACTCCATCCTGCTCAAATACTCCGAAAAGCCTGAGCTCGATCCGTATGCGGTGTCGGGCAAGGTGTCATTTGCGCTGCTCGAAGAACTCATGGCGACCGCCTCCATCATAGGCCGCGCCTGAAAGGCGGAGCGCTTTGCTACTGCGCGGCCTGATCTTGCGCCTGTGGTACTCGCCGCACGGGAGTGCGGCTGCGTTCCTCGACGCAAGCTGAGGCCGCTCGCTACGCAAATCGCCCCACCTTTCTGTTTGGGTGAATTTTTTCTGGGTCGCAGGCCGACGTTGTCGGCGCTGCGGCTTTTTGCTTTCCAGCTTCGCTGATTTGTGACAACAGCCCATGACGACAGATTCGGCCATACCCTCATTGCTGCTGGGCTGCGACTTCTCCAGCAGCCCCAGCCGGCGCAAACCCATTGTGCTGGCGCAGGGCCAGCGCGTGGCGGCGCGGGTGCAGTTGCTGGGCCTGGAAACCTTTGACACGCTGGATGGTCTGGCGCGCTGGCTGGCTGCGCCGCGTGCCTGGGTGGGTGGGTTCGATCTGCCCTTTGGCCTGCCGCGCGAACTGGTGCAGGCGCTGGGCTGGCCGCTGCAGTGGCATGCGTGCATGCAGCACTACCGCGCGCTCTCGCGGGAGCAGATTCGCGATGCGTTTGCCGCCTTTTGCGCCGCGCGGCCCGTGGGCGGCAAGTTTGCCCACCGGGCCACCGATGGCCCAGCGGGCTCCAGCCCCTCCATGAAATGGGTCAACCCGCCCGTGGCCTACATGCTGCACGCTGGCGTGCCGCTGCTGCTGGACGCCGGGGTGCACCTGCCCGGCCTGCACCCCGGCGACCCGCAGCGCGTGGCGCTGGAGGCCTACCCCGGCCTGCTGGCCCGCGAAATCCTGGCGCGCCGCAGCTACAAAAGCGACGACCGCACCAAGCAAACGCCCGACCGCCTGATTGCCCGCAAAGACCTGGTGCACGCGCTGGAGATGGGCCAGAGCCGCCTGGGCTTGCGCCTCAAGCTCAGCCACGCCCAGCGCGATGCCCTGGTGGACGACGCCAGCGGCGACCGGCTGGACGCCGTGCTGTGCCTGCTGCAGGCCGCCTGGGCGCAGCGGCGCCACGAGGAGGGCGATGCGCTGTATGGGCTGCCGCCTGGACTGGATGGTCTGGAAGGCTGGATTGTCACGGCATGAGACACGATCCGGATCGGTGCCCCGGGACATGCGCCCCGGTGATGCGTCCCCAGTTGTGCACCCCGGACATGCGCCCCGGACATGCTCCCCATCGTGCTGTCCTACCATGGCATCTTTCACCCACGCCCCACGTCTTGTTCACGCCTTGATGCCCACCATTCACCGAATCTCGCGTCCCCCTGTGTGGATCGCCGTGGCGGCAGGGCTGCTCTGCGCCGCAGCTCTGGCAGCGCCCGCGCCCTGGTATTACTGGCGCAGCCAGGTGGATGGCCAACGCATCTGTGCGCAGACCTCGCCCGGCGTGGGCTGGACGCGTGACAGCGATGCATTTGAAGGCCCCGGCTGCCAGCCGCGCCGCCGCGTGATCGTGGTGCCCATGCGCTGAAGCGGTCGCGTCGGCGGTCTGGGGTCACTTGCCCCCCCGCCTGTGCGGACGGCGCTGTCGTTGACGTTGGCACAATGGACGGTCCCGTCCTCGCAAATTTTCCCAGCCATGCCTGCTTTCGAAACCCTGCTCACGTTCTTTGGCGTATCGGTCCTGCTGGGGCTCACGCCCGGCCCCGACAACCTGTTTGTGCTGCTGCAATCGGCCCAGCGCGGCTGGCGTGCCGGCATGGCGGTGGTGCTGGGCCTGTGCGCGGGCCTGGTGGTGCACACGGCGGCGGTGGCCCTGGGGCTGGCGGCCGTGTTTGCCGCATCGGCCATGGCGTTCACCGTGCTGAAATATTGCGGCGCGGCCTATCTGGCTTACCTGGCATGGCAGGCCCTGCGCGCGCCCGCCGCCACGGCCCAGGAGCCCGCCTCTGCCCCAGGAAACCCGGGTGGCCCTGGTCTGGGGCGCATGGTGGGGCGCGGCATGGTCATGAACCTCACCAACCCCAAGGTGCTGGTGTTTTTTCTGGCCTTTTTGCCGCAGTTCGCCGACCCGGCGCGCGGAAGCGTGGCGCTGCAACTCATGGTGCTGGGGGTGGTTTTCATGCTGGCCACGCTGCTGGTGTTTGGTGCCATCGCCTGCTTTTCGGGGGGCTTTGGGGCGCTGCTGCAGCGCTCGGCGCGCGCGCAGACCGTGCTCAACCGGGTGGCGGGCCTGGTGTTTTTGGGGCTGGCGCTGCGGCTGGCCACGGCCGAGCGCTGAACTGCGGGGTGCCGGCACAGCCCGCCACCCGGGCGGCCGGTGGGGTGGAGCCTAAGGACTATGAAAATCATAGCTGCTTGCGCTTGCTGCATAAGCGCTGGGGCCTGAAACGCTTGTATTTTCATGCATGCGTTTGATAATGGATGCATGACCGAACTCATCCTGATCCGCCATGGCGAAACCGACTGGAACCGCGAGCTGCGCTTCCAGGGCCAGGTGGATGTGCCGCTGAACGCCACCGGGCACGAGCAGGCCCGCCGCCTGGCGCAGCGGCTGGTGGCGGAGCGCCTGGCGGTCGATCACCTGGTGTGCAGCGATCTCATCCGCACGCGGCAGACGGCGCAGCCCGCGCTGGCCGCGTTGCTGCCGCAACTGTCGCTCGATGCCCTGACCGACCCGCGCCTGCGCGAGCAGCATTTTGGTGTGGTCGATGGCATGCGCGTGGACGACATCAAGGCCCGGCACGCGCAAGCATGGGCGCAGTGGCTGCGCTTTGATGCCGATGGTGGCATGCCCGGCGGCGAGACGGCACGGCAGTTTCACGCGCGGGTCATGGAGGCACTGCGCGGCCTGGCCCAGCAGCACGCGGGGCAAACCATCGTCGTGGTCACGCACGGCGGGGTGCTCGACATGGTGTGGCGCACGGCGCGCGGCCTGGGGCTGGGCGGCCCGCGCCAGAGCGACATCCCCAACGCGGGCCTCAACCGCGTGCGCCTGCAAGGCGATGCCATCGACATCGTGCACTGGGCCGACACGCAGCATCTGGCTGATATGCCAGCGCAGCCGGTGTATGACCAGACCCGGCTGCTGGCTGTCGAGGGCGTTACAGGCGTTATAGGCGATACGGGCGCTCAGAGCGCAAAGGGGGTTACGCGCCCTTGACGTCCTTGCCGCCCTTGACCAAGGCCAGATAAGCGCTGCGGGTCTGCGGCGACACCGAATCGACCAGCTGCTCGTAAGGCGTCTTGTGCCGTGCCAGCATGCGCGCCGTGGCGATGGTCTTGGATTTGCAGAACCAGTGGCAGGTGTGCTGCATCAGGAACAGCTCGGCCGACATCGTGAAGGCCTTGTCGCGCGGGGCCAGGTGCGCCCCGTTGCGGACCATGTTCTCGATGCCCCGGGCGTGGATGGCCAGGGCCTTGCGCATGTCGAAGGTGGTGGCGGGAAACAGCTGGCTGGCAAAGGGAATCGCCATGGCAAAGCGGCTGACGCGGGCATCGGCTTCGTTCACCTGGGCGAACTCGGCGGCGAAACGGTTGAACTGCTCGCTCAGCTGGGATTCGGTGGTGGTCAGCAGGCTCCAGATCTGGTCGCGCCGCTCGGGCGTGCTTTCACCGAGCGCCCGCAGATAACCCTCGGTGAGGGCCTCCATGAGTTTTTCGATCTGGTAGTGGCCCAGGTGGCTGGCCAGCAGGGCAATGCGTTTGCGCTGCTGCTGGTGGTTGGCGATGTAACTGCCGATGGCGATCAGAAGGGCGAGGGTGAGAATGTCCATGGCCTGTTTATATCCCCGGCGGCTGGGGCCACGCGCGTTGAGGTGGGCGGATTTGTTCGAACGCATGCGCCACCTGCAGCACGCCCAGGTCGTCAAAGCGCGGCCCGGCGATCTGCAGGCCAATGGGCAAGGGATGCAGGCCGCTGGTGTACCCGCAGTTCACCGAAGCGGCGGGTTGCTCTGACATGTTGTAGGGCACGGTGAAGCCGATGTGTTCCAGCGGCCGCAGCGGGTCGTTGGTGGGCGAGGGCAGCTCGGCCGCAAACGCCGCCATGGGTGCCACGGGCGAGATCACGTAGTCGAACGCGCTGCAGGCGCGCACGGTGGCCACGCGGGTCAGGTGGAACTGCTGGCTGGCATGGAACACCTCGGTGCCGCTCAGGCCCGCAGCGCTGTCGGCCCAGGCACGGATGTAGGGCAGCACCTTGTCGCGCTGCCCGGCTGGCAGGGCCTGCAGATCGGTGAGCGAGCGCATGCGCCAGAAATGGTCCATGCCGTCGAGCATGGCCTGCGTCATGAAAGGCTGCATGGGCACGACGTGGGCACCGGCCTGCTCCAGCCAGCGGGCAGCCTGCTCGACGGCGGCGCGCACCTCGGGCTCTACCGGCAGGCCGCAGCCGGCGTCCAGCAGCAGGCCAATGCGCAGGCCCCGCAGGCGCTCCGCCCCTTGATTGAACTGGCTCCAGTCAATGTCTTGCGCGGGCAGGGCCATGCTGTCGCGCGCGTCGGGTTGGCTCAGCACCTGCATCATGAGTGCGGCGTCGGCCACGGTGCGCGTCATGGGGCCGGCGGCACGGCCGGTGTAGGGCGGATCGATGGGGATGCGGCCCAGGCTGGGTTTGAGGCTGAAGATGCCGCACCAGCTGGCCGGCAGGCGCTGCGAGCCGCCGATGTCGGTGCCGATGTGCAGCGGGCCGTAGCCGGCGGCAGCGGCCGCGCCCGCACCGGCGCTGGAGCCGCCGGGGCCTTTGGACAGGTCCCACGGGTTGCGCGCCAGCGGGTGAAAGCTCGACAGGCCCGATGACAGCATGCCGTAGTCGGGCATGGTGGTCTTGGCCACGATGACCGCGCCGGCTTCGCGCAGGCGTGCCGCGGGCGGGGCGTCGGCGGCGGCGGGCACCAGCGCGGTGGCCGCAGTGCCCAGCGGCATGGGGTCGCCGCGCGTGGCGATGTTTTCCTTGATGGTGGTGGGCACGCCATCGAGCGCCCCCAGCGGCTCGCCACGCAGCCAGCGGGCCTCCGACGCCGCTGCCTGCGCCAGGGCGGCTTCGGGGCGCAGCAGGTAGGTGGCGTTGATGTGGGGTTCCCACCGCTCGACGTGGGCCAGCACGTCACGGATCACCTCGACCGGGGACAGGGTTCGCTGGCGGTAGGCCGAGAGCAGGGCGTGGGCGGGCAGGTCGTGCAATGCGCTCATGGTGCGGGCTCGCCGGTTTCAGGACCAGTAAAGGGCCGAAAGGTCGTTCACAAAGATGGGCATGTCTTTCCACAGCCCCTTGAGGTTCTTGTTCGCCACGGTCACCCATTGCGGCTGGTAGAGAAAACCATGCACGGCCTCTTCGGCCAGCAGGCGCTGCGCATCGCCCAGCAGGCGGGCGCGGTCGGCGGGGCGCGGGGCGTTCTTGATTTTTTCAAACAGCGTGCTGAACTGGGGCGAGTTGTAGCCCCAGTAATAGTCGGGCTTCGCAAAGTTGCCCAGGTCAAAGGGCTCGACGTGGGAGATCAGTGTCAGGTCGTAGTTCTTGTTGCCATAGGTGCCGCTGAGCCACTGGGCCCATTCCACATTCTGGATCTTGGCCACGATGCCGATCTTGGCCAGCTGCGCCGCAATCACCTCGCCCCCCTGGCGGGCATAGGGCGGCGGGGGCAACGTGAGGGTGAGCGTGAGCGGGGTCTTGACGCCCGCCTCGGCCAGCAGCTTTTTGGCCTTGTCGATATCGAACGGGTTGATGCCGGTGGTGTCCACATAGCCGAATGCGCCCGGCACATAGTGGCTGCCAATGGGCACGCCAAAGCCGTCGCCGGCGCCTTCGATGACGGCCTTGCGGTCGATGGCGGCGGCAATGGCACGGCGCACGCGCACGTCGTTCAGGGGCTTGCGGTCGTTGTTGATGGCCAGGATGGTCTTGGCGCGCGAGCCGCTCACCACCACCTGAAAGCGCGGGTTGGCCTTGAACTGGGCCACGCTGCGTGGCGTGACGCGGGCAAACGCGTCCACATCACCGGCCAGCAGCGCCGCCACCTGCGCGGCAGGGTCGGAGATGAAGCGGAACGTGGCCCGGCGCATCTTGATGCTGGCGGGCGCGCGAAAGCCCGGCCAGGCGTTCAGCGTGATGGACGCACCCTTGTTCCATGCGCCCAGCACGTAGGGGCCGGTGCCCACGGGCCGCGTGGCATTGGTGGCGGCACTTTTGGGCTCGACGATGATGGCCGTGGCCTGGCCCAGCACAAACAGGAAATCCGGGTCGATGTCCTTGTGGATCAGCACCACGGTGTGGTCATCCACCACCTGGGTGGTGAGGCTGGCAAAGGTGCGCTTGTCCTTGTTGGTGCTCTTGTCGCTGCCCGCGCGGTCGAACGAGAATTTGACCGCATCGGCCGTGAAGGGCACGCCGTTGCTGAACTTCACCCCCCGGCGCAGGCGCAGGGTGTAGGTCTTGAGGTCGGGCGACACCTCCCAGCTCTCGGCCAGCAGCGGCGACACACTGCCGTCGGCATTGATCTTGGTGAGCGTCTCGAAGATGTTGTAGTGAACGATCTCGGCAATGGCCGAGGCGGCCCCGGCGGTCGGGTCCAGCCCCGGCGGTTCCAGCGTCATGGCCAGCACCACGGTGTCCTTGCTGGTTTTGGCCAGCGCGCCCCAGGGCGCGGCAAGGGGCACCGCGGCGATGGCGCCAGTGGCAAGGATTGAGCGGCGGTTCAGCATGTTTGAGTTCTCCAGACGGAAACCTGTGGAAGGGGCGCGGGCCGGCAGATGCGTGGCCGACGGGGCTGAGGGCTTTTTACACCATCGTGCGCGCGGCGCCGCCGGCCAGCGGCGCACGGCGGGCACGGGCACGCCCGGGCTCGATGCGCGGCACGGCGTTGAGCAGGGCGCGCGTGTAGGGGTGCTGCGCGTTGTGAAACAGCTCCTGCGGCGTGCCGCGCTCCACAATGCGCCCCTGGTACAGCACCACCACCTCGTCGCACAGGTGGTTCACTACGGCCAGGTCGTGGCTGATGAGCAGGTAGGTGATGCCGAATTGCTGTTGCAGATCCTGCATCAGGTTGAGCACCTGGGCCTGCACCGAGACATCGAGTGCACTCACCGGCTCGTCGGCCACGATGAGGCGGGGGCGGGTGATGAGCGCGCGCGCAATCGCAATGCGCTGGCGCTGGCCGCCCGAAAACTCGTGCGGGTATTTGTCCAGGTCGGTGCTGCGCAGGCCCACCTGCTCCAGCACCTGGGCGGCCTGCGCGCGCTGCTCGGCGCGGCTGGTGGCGCCCTGGGCCTGCAGCGGCTCGGTGACGATGCGCTGCACGGTGTGGTGCGGGTCCAGCGAGCCATACGGGTCCTGGAACACCATCTGAAAGTCGCGCCGCGCGTGGCGCAGCTCTGCGGCGGGCAAGCGGTGCAGGTTGCGGCCCAGCAGGTGCACCGCGCCGCTGGTGGGCGTGTCGAGCGCCATCACCAGCCGGGCCAGCGTGGATTTGCCCGAGCCCGATTCACCCACGATGCCCAGGCTGCGGCCCGCCGCCACGGTGAAATCCACGCCCTGCAGCGCCTGCACCTGCTGCGGCGGCTGAAAAAGGTGCGTGCGCGGCAGCGGGTAGTGGCGCACCAGTTGCGTCACCTGCAGCAGGAGGGGGGGCGCATCGGCAGGTGTTTTTGAGTCAAATTGGCCTGTGGCGCTTATGGGGTAAGCGCTTTCAGCTATCAAATCAGGAGTGGTTGCGGTATTCATGCGCCAACCTCCGGTGCGGCGGGCATGGCATCGAGCCGGATGCAGCGCGCCATGTGCCCCGCATCCACAGAGCCCAGCGGCACGGGCGGTGGCGGGGTGGTGTGGCATGCATCCACGGTGAAGCCGCAGCGCCCTGCAAAGGGGCAGCCAGCGGGCAGGCGGGCCAGCTCGGGCACGGTGCCCGGGATGGTGGACAGGCGCCTGCGTTCGCCCGGGCTGCGCGGCAGCAGTTGCGGGCGCGCCGCAAAAAGGCCGCGTGTGTAGGGGTGGGCCATGGTCGAAAAGACGGCTTCGGTGGGGCCGCTCTCCACCACGGAGCCGCCATACATCACCAGCATGCGGTCGGCGTTTTGCGAGATCACGCCCAGGTCATGCGAGATCAGGATGAGCGCCATGGCACGCTCGGCCACCAGGTCGCTGATGAGGTCCAGAATCTGCTGCTGCACGGTTACGTCGAGCGCCGTGGTGGGCTCGTCGGCAATCAGCAGGTCGGGCCCGCAGGCCAGCGCCATGGCGATGGTGATGCGCTGGCGCTGCCCGCCCGAGAACTGGTGCGGATAGGCATCCAGGCGCCGCGCGGCATCGGCAATGCCCACGCGCTCCAGCAGGGCCAGGGCCTCGCGGCGAGCCGCTGCACGGCCCATGCCGCGGTGCAGCCGCAGGGGCTCGGCCACCTGGTCCCCAATGCGGTGCACGGGGTTCAGTGCCGTCATGGGCTCCTGGAACACCATGCCGATGCGGTTGCCGCGCAGGCGGCACAGCGCGCGGTCGTCCAGCCCCACCAGCTCCTGCCCATCCAGAAGAATGCTGCCACTGGCATGCGCGGCGTCGGGCAGCAGGCCCATGAGCGCCAGGGCGGTGAGTGATTTGCCACAGCCCGATTCGCCCACCAGGCCCAGCGTTTCGCCGCGGTGAAGCGTGAAATCGATGCCACGCACCGCGTCGACAGCACCCTGGTGCGTGTGCAGGTGCACGCGCAGGTCGGCGACTTGCAGCAGGGGGGGGGGTGGGGATTGGGTGTTCATCGGAGCGGCGAGGCAGGTCAGCGCTTGCGGGCCAGGCGCGGGTCGAGCAGATCGCGCAGGCCATCGCCCAGCAGGTTCAGGCCCAGCACGGCCAGTGCAATCGCCATGCCGGGCCACACGGCCAGCAGCGGGGCCTGGAACATGAGGGTCTGGGCGTCGCTGAGCATGCGGCCCCACGAGGGCTGCGGCGGTTGTGTGCCCAGGCCCAAATACGACAGCGCCGCCTCGGCCAGGATGGCAATGGCAAACTGCACCGTGGCCTGCACGATCAGCACCGAGGCGATGTTGGGCAGCACATGCTCGAGCGTGATGCGCACGCTGCCCTTGCCGCAGGCCCGCGCCGCCAGGATGAAATCGCGCGACCACACGGCATTGGCCGAGGCGCGCGTCACCCGCGCAAAGGTGGGAATATTGAAGATGCCAATGGCGATGATCGAATTGACGATGCCCGCGCCAAACACCGCCGTCATCATGATGGCCGACAAAATGGCAGGAAACGCAAACGTGAAGTCGGCCAGCCGCATGATGGTTTCTTCCACCCACCCGCGACGCGCGGCGGCCAGCAGCCCCAGCGCCACGCCAAGGCCCATGCCAATACCCACCGCAATCACGCCCACCAGCAGCGAGTTGCGTGCGCCCACCAGCAGCAGCGACGCCACGTCGCGGCCAAAGGCGTCGGTGCCCAGCCAGTGCTGGGCGCTGGGCGGCTGCAGCTTGGCGGGCAGGTCCATTTCGTAGGGCGACCAGGGCGTCCAGACCAGCGACAGCGCCGCTGCGGCCAGCAGCAACGCCACCAGCAGGGCGCCCGCAACAAAGCTGCGGTGCCCCAGGGCACGGCGCAGCCAGTGGGGGCGTGACGACGGCATGGATGAGGAAGTCGTTGCGCTCATGGGTGGGTGGACATGTGCTCGTGGTGCCCCCGGCACTTGAAACCGGCGCGCCCCAAAGCCAGCGCCACCGTGGAACTGGCTCTGCCAGGCCACGGGTGGCGTCCCCCTGGGGGGATGGCGCGAAGCGACTCAGGGGGGGGGCCCTCATACGTCGCTGGCCTTCACACGGGGGTCGATCACCGCATACAGCAGGTCCACGAAAAAGTTAACCAGGATCACCATGGCCGCCAGCAGCATCACGCAGTTGCGCACCACGATCAGATCGCGGTTGGCAATCGACTGGAAGATCAGCCGGCCCAGGCCCGGCAGGTAAAACACGTTTTCCACCACGATGGTGCCCGCCAGCAGGTTGGCGAACTGCAGGCCCATCACGGTGACGACCGGAATCATGGCGTTGCGCAGCACATGGCCCCACAGCGCGGCCCGCTGCGACAAGCCCTTGGCGCGCGCGCTGCGCACGAAGTCTTCGCGCAGCACATCCAGCACGGCCGAGCGGGTGATGCGTGCCAGTATGGCTGCCTGCACCACCGCCAGCGCCAGTGCGGGCAGCAGCAGTGCTTTCAGCGCTTGCAGCGGGTCGCCGCCGCTGTCTTCGGTCCAGCCCGGGAAGCCCCCGGCCGAAAACCACTGCAGCTTGACCGAAAACAGCAAGATCAGCAGGATGGCGAACCAGAAGTTGGGAATGGCAATGCCCAGCTGGGCCAGGCCCATCACGCCCAGGTCGCCCCACCGGTTGTGGCGAGCAGCGGCAAAAAGGCCCGCCGCGAGGGCCAGCACCGCGCTGAACACCATGGCCATCAGCGCCAGCGGCACCGTGAGCGCAAGGCGTTCCAGCACCAGCTCCAGCACCGGGCTGCCGTAGGTGTAGCTGTCACCCAGGTCGCCCACCACCAGGCCACGCATCCATTGCCCATAGCGTTGCACTGCGGGCCGGTCCAGCCCCAGCTGGGTGGCAAGCTCGGCCACGGCGTCGGGTGAGGCGTCTGGCCCCATCAGCACCTGGGCGGCGTTGCCCGGCAGAATGTCCAGCACCACAAACACGACCACCGATGCACCAAGCAGCGTGGCAACAAGGGTGAAAAATCGCTTGAGAAGAAAGAAACCCATGGATCGGATGCTGGCGGAGCGTGGGTGCTTCAGTCGATTGAAAAAGGTCAGGTGCCTGCGCAGCATACCGACAAAGCACCCATGGTGGCGGTGGTGTGTTGTGCCTGGCGTCAAAGCAGGGCAGGGCAGGGGCGCGGGATAATACGCCGCATGAAGACCGTCTCCCTGAATTCGCTGCAATCGCGCCTGGCGCTTCCGCCATCCACAGGGAGGACCGCATGGCACTGAGAATCACTGACGAGTGCATCAACTGCGATGTGTGTGAGCCCGAGTGCCCGAACCAGGCCATCACCCTGGGACAGGAAATCTACGAGATCGACCCCGACAAATGCACCGAATGCGTGGGCCATTTTGACGAGCCCCAGTGCGTGCAGCTGTGCCCGGTGGCCTGCATCCCGGTAGACCCCCAGCATGTGGAGAGCCGGGAAACGCTGTGGCAGAAGTTTCACCGGCTGCAGGCTGTTACCAAAATATAAGTGTTTTTGGCCTCTAGAGCTTATCCATCAAGCGCTAATAGCTATAAAAACAATAGCTTTTAGTTGTCTTCAGGTCTTGGTGGCTTGGGACGCGGTGGCTTGGTGGTGTGGATCAGCAAAGTGGCTTTCTCCATGTCCCCCGCCAGCAAGGCCGGATGCGCCTTGAGTGAATGTGCGATGCTGTCCTCGATCAAGGTGCGCTGGTCGGGCGAGGGTTTTTTCAGCACCCAGTTGGCCACTTCGGCCTTGACGCCCGGATGCCCAATGCCAATGCGCAGGCGCCAGTAATCGGGCGAACCGAGCTGGGCATGAATATCCCGCAGGCCGTTGTGCCCGGCATGGCTGCCCCCGCGCTTGAGTTTCACCTGGCCGGGGGCGATGTCCAGTTCATCGTGCGCCACCAGGATTTCCTCGGGCTGGATCTTGAAGAACCGCGCCAGTGACGCCACCGATTTTCCCGACAGGTTCATGAAGGTCTGGGGCTGCAGCAGCCACACACTCTGGCCATGTACGCTGGTGCGGGCCACCAGCCCGTGGTAGCTGCGCTCGGGCACCAGCGTGGCCTTGAGTTCGCGCGCCAGCGCGTCTATCCACCAGAAGCCCGCGTTGTGGCGGGTGGCCTCGTAGTCGGGCCCTGGGTTGCCCAGGCCCACAAACAGTTTGATCATGTGCGCAATTATCGGTAGCTACCAATGAAAACGGCCCACACAGGTGGGCCGTTGGATGCAGCTCTGCCGGAGCAGGCCGCGAAGACCGGTGCGCCGGTCTTATTTCTTGCCCTTGCCCTTGCCCTTGGCATCGGCGGCAGGAGCTGCATCGGCGACAGGCGCCACCACTTCCATCACGGGGTTAGTCACGGAAACCAACACGGGGTTGTTGTTCTGACCGCCACGGATCACAGCGCTCACACCCTTGGGCAGTTTGATGTCCTTGAGGTGCAGGGAAACACCCTTCTTCAGCGTGCTCAGGTCCACGGCAATGAACTCAGGCAGGTCGGAAGGCATGCAGGTCACGTCGAGTTCGTTCACGACGGGGTTCACCAGGCACTTGTCCACCTTGACAGCATCGGACTCATCCGCGCCGCTGAAGTGCAGTGGCACCTTCATGTGCAGCTTGGTCTTTTCGTCCACGCGCTGGAAGTCAATGTGCAGCACCAGTTGCTTATAGGGGTGGTATTGCACGTCGCGCAGCAGAACCTTGGCGGTTGTGCCGGCCACTTCCATGTCCAGCACGCTGGAGTGGAAAGCTTCCTTCTTCAGGGCGTGCCACAGTGCGTTGTGGTCGACCTCGATAAGCTGGGGTTCAGCAGAACCGCCATACACGATGCCAGGCGTCTTGCCCGAATTGCGCAGACGGCGGCTCGCACCCGTACCCTGCTTGGCGCGCTCAAAAGCGACGATGTTCATAATTAGCTCCTGAAAAGGGACGACCGCGACCAGTCATTCCCTGTTAAAAAAAGGCTTGTTGCGCCCAGATGGCGGCAAGCCCACAACAATGCTCCCGAACAGGCAAGCCTCCCGAAGGAGGCCTGCAAGCATCTGACTCAGCAAAGCCACGCCACACAGGCACGACCGGCGCTCAGAAAAGATTCTCTTGGTCCGAGAACAAACTCATCACCGACTCTCCCTTGGCAATGCGCTGGATCGTTTCGGCGATCAGCGGAGCCACGGAGAGCTGGCGGATTTTTGCGCAACCTTTGGCGTTGTCGCTCAAAGGGATGGTGTTGGTCACCACCACTTCGTCGAGGGCCGAGCCCTGGGCGATGCGTTCAATGGCGGGGCCAGAAAAAATGGGGTGGGTGCAGTAGGCGTACACCTTCTTGGCACCGCGCTCCTTGAGCACTTCGGCAGCCTTCACCAGCGTGCCGGCGGTGTCGATCATGTCGTCCATGATCACGCAGTTGCGGCCATCGATTTCACCGATCACGTGCATCACCTCGGACACATTGGCCTTGGGACGGCGCTTGTCGATGATGGCCAGATCACAGCCGAGCTGCTTGGCCAGGGCCCGGGCGCGAACCACGCCGCCGACGTCAGGCGACACGACGATCAGGTCTTCGTAATTCTTCTGGCGCAGATCGCCCAGCAGAACAGGCGACGCATAGATGTTGTCTACCGGGATGTCAAAGAACCCCTGGATCTGGTCGGCGTGCAGATCCATGGTCAGCACGCGGGCCACGCCCACCGCCTGCAACATGTTGGCCACCACCTTGGCGGAGATCGGAACCCGGCTGGAGCGGGGGCGGCGATCCTGGCGGGCGTAGCCAAAATAGGGAATCACGGCGCTGATGCGTTCGGCTGAAGCACGCTTGAGCGCGTCCACCATGATCAGCAGTTCCATGAGGTTTTCGTTGGTGGGTGCGCAGGTAGACTGCACCACGAAAACGTCACGGGCTCGCACGTTTTGTTTGATTTCGACGGTGACTTCCCCGTCGGAGAAGCGGCCCACATCAGCAGCACCCAAGGTGGTGCCAAGGTGTTGGGCAATTTCAGCTGCCATGCCAGGGTTGGCATTGCCGGTGAAAACCATGAAGTCGGGTTGGTTGGCTTGCATGAGCGTCCCAGCAGTCTGAAAAAAAAGCCCGTACGCGAAAAGAAATTTGGCAGGGGAGAAAGGATTCGAACCTTTGCATGCCGGAATCAAAATCCGGTGCCTTAACCAGCTTGGCGACTCCCCTACACGGGTTGATTGCAAAAACAATCAACCGAAATTCTTGTCTGCTGCCCATCCTGCCAGAGGATGAATCATCAGATTCTCACATGTTTTGACCTGCCAATCGCCGGGGGCGTTTTGAAGATCAACGGCATGCGAAATTTGCGCAAACACTGCACTACCCGAACCGGTCATTCGACCTTGCAAACCGTGCGATTCAAGCCACTGAAGGGCCTGCGTCACTTCGGGGCATAAGGCCTGGGCAACTGGTTGCAAGTCATTACAACCGAAATTGTAGTGTGCTGCAGCAAAGCCTAAGATTGTAGCACGATCTGAATCACGTTTCAGATCTGGAGCAGAAAAAATTGATTTCGTATCCAGACCCGCCTCGGGTTTCACTACTGCAAAGCTCGCTCGCGGTAGCTGATGTGCATTCTCAAGCGGCGTGATTATCTCACCAATTCCCTCCACCCAGGCGTTGTGGCCGCGCAAAAAAAACGGCACGTCGGCGCCCAGTGTCAGCCCGATGGCTTCCAGCGCGGGGCGGGGCAGGTTCAGCTTCCACAGGCGATTGAGCGCCAGCAGCGTTGTGGCCGCGTCGGACGAGCCGCCACCCATGCCTGCCTGGGCAGGAATCTTTTTCAGCACGCCAATGTGAGCTCCCAGTCCGCAGCCGGTGGCCTTTTGCAGGGCTTGCGCCGCGCGCAGCGTGAGGTCGAGAGCGGGCAGTGTGGGTCCCAGGTCTTCGCGGGTGATGCGGCCATCGTGGCGCAGTTCGAAATGCAGCGTATCGCACCAGTCGATCAGCATGAAGACAGACTGCATCAGGTGGTAGCCATCGGGTCGGCGGCCAGTGATGTGCAAGAAAAGATTGAGCTTGGCCGGTGCCGGCACGTCGTACAGGTTTTGCATGAAACGATGTCAGCGGGTCAGAACAATTCGCAGGGTGGCTTGCGGCGCAGGTGTATGGCGCTGTGCGACCAGTCGCCCAGATGCAATGGCCGATAAATCGACATGCCAGCCAACGGCTTCAACCTGGGTGCCTTCTAGCCAGCTGAACAGTGCTGCGACGGGAATACCGGTTCCCAGGACATCCTGCAGCAAGGCCTCCAGTGACTCAGACTTCCGGGTGTCCTGGCCCGTAGTAATCTCTGCGTGGCCGGCATTCCACTGGATTCGTGCGATGGTGTTGCCCAGAGGATTGAGCAAGACGAATTGGCCTTGTTGTGCCGACCCTGAGAGTTCGAACGACGCTGAAAAGGACTGTGACGCCTGATCTTCCACCTGCAACGCAAGGCGACCTGCCCATAGCGTGTCGTGTGAATGTGCAGGCCGCAGTTGAGGCTGCGCACAGCCGGCCAGCAACAGAACAAAAAACGCCAGCAGGCAAGCTACCCCGTAGGGCAGCGTCCGGGCGGGGCCTTGGGGTTGCGGGCCCGGAAAAATGGCGCGCAACATCAGGGCCTGGCCCCCAGCCTTTTCAGTGTGTCTTTGAGCGTTTCGTTGTCTGGATTCAGGCGCAGCCCCTCGCGCCAGATGCTCAAGGCGCGTGTGCGGTCTCCGGTGCTCCAGAGGACTTCACCGAGGTGTGCGGCAATTTCCGCGTCGGGCCGCTTCTCGAAGGCGGCTGATAGGAGTTGCAATGCCTGCGCGTTGTTGCCGAGGCGGAATTCGACCCAACCAAGGCTGTCCGTAATGAAGGGGTCGCCAGGAGCATATTCCAGCGCCTTGGCGATCAACCCTTTGGCCTCCTCCAGGCGCAGGCCACGTTCAGCCAGCGAGTATCCCAAGGCGTTGTAGGCGTGGAGGTAGTCGGGCTGCCGTGCTATCAGCTGCCGCAGCAGCTGCTCCATCATGCCCAGATCACCCGACTTTTCGGCCAGCATGGCCTGGTCGTAAATCAGTTCGTTGTCTTGCGGGTCCAGGTCCACCAGTTCGGTCTGAACGGCCAGGGCGTCTTTGTATAAACGCATCTCCTGCAACAACTGCACCTCAGCCTGCAGTTTCAAGCGGATCTGCTCTGAGGTATTGCCGGGCAGACCGCGAAGCAGGGCACGTGCTTGCGATATCTTTCCCTGTTGGGCGAGTATGGACGCACGACGCCGCTGTGCGCTGAGCAATTCTTCCGACTTGTCTATGCGTCCGAGCCAGGATTCGGCTGCTGCATAGTCTTTTTTCTTTTCAGCAAGCTGCGCATAAAGAAGATAGGCCTGAGTCAGACCGCGCTGCTGTATGTCGGGATCTGCCGTGATCGCATTTGTCAGTTCGATGTAGCGCTGCAGTGATTTTTCAGCATCGGGCAGGCGGTTATCCTGGAATTGCAGTGTCGCAAGAGCAAGCCACGCTTCCCTCAGATCCGGCTTGTCGCGTGTCACGATCTCCAGCTGCTGGCGCGCAGCGGGGTAACGCTGCTGGCTCAGCAGGACGCGGGCATATGCCGTGCGCAATTCGGGATCGGGCTGATTGGCAAGGCGGGTTGTCACCAGCGATTCCGCTTCCGTAACATCCTCCTGCATCAGTTCAAGGGCCAATGGCAAGGCCACTTCGCTCGAGCCGTCCAGTGCCAAGGCCCGACGAGCCGCCTCAAGCGCTCCAGCCTTATCCCCAGCCGCCAGGCGCATGCGCCCCAATGCGGTCCACGCAGCGGGGCCTGTGGCGGGATGGCGCAGTTCATCGATTAGCGCTTGCTCTACCACATTGGCGGCCAATTGCTTGTTGCTGGCACGGCCATACACCTGAGGAAGGGCCGACAGGGCCGCAGCTTTGGCTGCAGTCGGCATCTGAGTCAACTCCTGGCGCAGCAGGTCCGCGGTCTCGCCTATTCGATTGAGTGCAATCAGTATCTGCAATGTGTAGCGGTTGGCTTCCCGCGATTGGGGTTGCGCCTCTTTCCACGCACGTGCTGCTGCCAGGGCGTAGTCACCTGATCGGGCCTGCAAGGCAATGTCTGCGGCACGTCGGTACAACGCGCTTTCTCCACTGCGCCGCGCCGCTTCCAACATCAGTGCATAGCCTGCGCCTGGGTCTCCTGACTGTGTGGTCAGCTCGCCCAAAAATATCTCATAGAAAAGTTCTGCATCCAACTGCGCGCTGGGCGTTGGTAGCGTTGTGGCTTCTGAGGTGTCGGGGCGTTTCTCATCGCCGGACTGTGTCCATCCCGTAGTTGCTGTTGCCGCCAGAGCGGCAGTGAGAAGGGCTGTTCGAAAGCGATGAGATTGCACCATCGGGCCATAATAATCCATGCTCCCAAACCTGTTTCAAAGGCTATTGCATGCCTGAGTTGCCCGAAGTGGAAGTCACCCGTCGCAGCTTTGCGCAGGCTATTGCTGGGGCCAGGATCGAGTCGGTATGTGTGGGTAAACCATTGCGGTGGCCTTTGGGGTGTGCCCCACAATCGCTGGTTGGCAAAAAGGTGGTCGCGCTGCGCCGCCGGGGCAAGTATTTGCTGCTCGATCTGGACTCGGGCCTTCTGTTGCTGCATCTTGGAATGTCGGGCAGCCTGCGTTTCAGTCGTGATCTGCCCCCACCGGGTGGGCATGATCATTTCGACATCCTCACGTCAGAAGGAACATTGCGTCTGCATGATCCCAGGCGTTTCGGCGCCGTGGTCTATGCGGCCAGCGAGCAGGATGCCGTGGCGCAAAAGCTGCTGGGCGGGCTGGGAGTAGAGCCGCTGTCCGAGGACTTTACCTATCCTGCCTTCGAAGCGGGGCTCAAGGCGAGTCGCGCGCCCATCAAGCAGGTGCTGCTGGCGGGGCGTCTGGTCGTGGGGGTAGGCAATATCTACGCTTGTGAGGTGCTGTTTCTTGCAGGCATTCGACCCACCGTTGCTGCGCATCGCATCGGTCCCTTGAGAGTGCGCAGACTTTATTCAGCGATCACGACGGTGCTTGAGCGTGCAGTGGAATTGGGCGGCAGCACATTGAAGGACTTTTCCAGCGCCGACGGAAAGGATGGGCATTTCCAGCATGAGGCCAATGTCTACGGGCGTGTCGGTGCCCCGTGCCATCACTGCGGCACGGTCATCAAATTGGTTCGTCAGGGTCAACGCAGCAGCTATTTTTGTCCCCGATGCCAACGCGCATGACGTGGCGCGGATGGCCATCGGCATGGATATCGCTCCCAAGGGGCGGTCAATGCTATATTTTGAGCATGTCTACATGTAGACCGTTCATCGCATTCCGGGAGCAAAGTGGGACCATCATTCAACGAGCAGTTCGACCAGCACAGCGTGTGGCGGCGTGAGTTCGCCCACCAGATTCACCGTCTGTCCGAGTGGATGTCTGACCACGAACTCATGGACGCTGCAGTTCAGGAGCGGCTGAATCGCCTCGAAGCCCAGGTCCGCAGTGACAAGGTGATGGTGGCTTTCGTCGCGGAGTTTTCGCGGGGGAAGTCAGAACTGATCAATGCCATTTTCTTTGCTGACTATGGCCGTCGCATCATGCCTGCCAGTGCTGGCCGCACAACGATGTGCCCAACGGAGTTGGGCTACGACGCCTCGCTGGCGCCCAGTCTTCGGCTGCTTCCGATCGAAACCCGGTTGCAACTGCAAGGTCTTGCTGAATGGCGCGTGAAGCCCGAGCGCTGGATCGAAATCCCCCTGGATGTCAACAACGCCGATCAAATCGCCAAAGCACTTGAGAAGGTTGCGGAGGTTCGGAAGGTCACGCTGGACAACGCCCGGGCGCTGGGGTTCTGGCACGATGAGTTGGCGGACGAAAATCCGGTTCCTGATTCCGAGGGCTTGGTCGAAGTACCCATGTGGCGCCACGCCATCATTAATATTCCCCATCCCTTGCTCAAGCAGGGCCTGGTGATTTTGGACACCCCTGGATTGAATGCGGTGGGCGCCGAGCCCGAGTTGACGGTCAATCTCATTCCGCAGGCGCATGCGGTGGTTTTCATTCTGAGTGCGGACACGGGAGTTACCCGTTCGGATTTGTCCATTTGGCGAGAACACCTGGCAACCTCTGTGGACAGCCTCGATGCACGCCTGGTTGTGCTGAACAAGATTGACACCCTGTGGGACACCCTCAATTCGCCGGATGAAATCCTCGCGCAGATGAACCGGCAATGCATGACCTCCGCGGACATGCTGGGCGTGCCGTTGCAGCAGGTGGTGCCTGTATCTGCGCAAAAGGGCCTGGTTGCAAAAATTACATGCGACGACCTGTTGCTCGAATCCAGTGGCCTGCCCGTGTTGGAAGAGGCGCTGGCCAAGGGAATCATGGGCCGTCGCCAGGCTATCTTGCGGGCTGCCGTGGCAACGGGGGTGGGGAGTCTGCGTGCAGAAACTTCGCGTGTCATCAATATTCGACGAAGAGATCTTGACGACCAGATGGCGGAGTTGCGGAGTCTTCGCGGCAAAAACGCTTCGGTGATCGAGTCAATGCGGCACCGCGTGGAACAGGAGCAGCGTGAGTTCGATTTGAGCACTGCCAAGATTCAGGCGGTTCGCGCGGTGCATCTCAAGTTGCTGCGAGACGTTTTTCATCAGCTGGGTGCGAAGTCGCTCAAGATGGAGTTGACCGAGTTGGCGCAGATGCTCCAGCAAAGGGGCTTGAAGCTGGGCGTGCGCAAAACCTATGCTAAGACCTTCGACAAGCTAAGGGGCACACTGGACAAGGCGCAGGCCTCTGGTATTGAAATCCAGGCGATGCTGGGTGGCACCTTTCGTCAGCTCAATTCGGAGTTTGGTTTCTCCCTTCAGGTGCCGCCCCCGCCGCAACTTGAACACTTCGCCCAAGAGCTGTCACAAATTGAACAAAGCCATCTGCAGTACCTGGGTGTCGGCAATGCCCTGAAGCTGGTGCAACCGGAGTTCGCCGAGCGGCTGGTTCGTGCGCTGGCCATGCGCTTGCGCACTGTGTACGAGTCGGCGGCGAATGACCTGGAGCTGTGGAGCAAGTCTGCAACGGCGCAACTGGATGCTCAGTTGCGGGAACGCCGCCGCAGTTTTGCCCGGCGGATTGAAGCCGTCGACCGCATTCAACATGCTGCCACTGGCTTGGTGGAGCGAATCTCCGAGATCGAGGCGGGTGAAGAAGAGCTTGTTCAGCTGGAACGACGATTGGCGGAACTGACTGCCCAGTTGATAGCATTGCCTGTTCTGGCGGAAGCTGCAGAAAAAACCGGGCTTACGCCTGCATGATTCTTTCGGAAGCGGATGTCGCCACGCGCGTGGTTCGCTGGCAAGAAATCCATGGGCGCCATCACCTGCCTTGGCAGCAGACGCGGGATCCGTATCGGGTCTGGTTGTCTGAAATCATGCTGCAACAGACACAGGTCAGCACGGTGCTGGGTTATTACGCGCGATTTCTAGAGCGGTTTCCCGATGTGATTGCTTTGGCCCATGCGCCTTCAGATGACGTGATGGCGTTATGGAGCGGGCTTGGCTACTACAGCCGTGCACGCAACCTTCATCGCTGTGCCCAAGCCGTCGTGAGCGACCATGGCGGAAGTTTTCCCCGCACAGCGCAGACATTGGCTACCCTGCCCGGTATCGGGCGCTCGACAGCTGGAGCGATTGCAGCGTTCTGTTTTGCAGAACGCACACCCATTCTGGACGCCAACGTGCGCAGGGTGCTGACACGGGTTCTGGGGTTTGATGCGGACTTGGCAGTGGCCCGCAACGAGCGGATGTTGTGGACGCACGCGCAAGCTTTGTTGCCCTCGGTAGACATCGACTTTGCCATGCCGCGCTACACCCAGGGGCTGATGGATCTGGGGGCAAGCTTGTGCACGCCGCGCAATCCAGCCTGCTCCCAATGCCCTTTGCAGACCTTGTGCGTTGCGCACCGCGAGGGAGCCCCTGAGCACTATCCCGTCAGAACTCGCAAACTCAAACGCCGTGCGGAATCGTGGTGGCTCTTGGTGCTGAAAGATTCCGTGGGGCGGTTTTGGTTGTCTCGACGTCCTGCGGCTGGGATCTGGGCCGGGCTGTATTGCGTACCGGTTTTTTCGTCGCGCCCGGATTTGTTGGCGTTACTGCATGAGCTAGGACCTGCTTGTGTGCAGTCCATGGAGGAGTGCACCCCTTTCCTGCATGTGCTGACCCACCGGGATCTTCATTTGCACCCCGTGGTCGTTGGGCAAGCTGTTGAGTTAAAGCCGGATGATGGGGGAGGCTGGTTTACTGCTGAACAGATCGCGGCGCTGGGTCTTCCTGCGCCCGTTCGCAAGTTGTTGGCAGGGCTATAGCTATTGCAAAGCCGTCTTGATGCGGGCATCTAGTGTCCTGAGTTAAAAATTCATTGAATTATTTTCCCTGATGGCAATCATTCGTGTAGGGTCGTTACACGACGAGGTGGCCATGAGCGGAAGACCAAAGACTCCATTGGTGTTGAGCGCAACGGAGCGAGAGCAACTGATTGCGTTGGCCAAGCGCCGTAAGACCGCGCAGGCCTTGGCCCTGCGCGCGCGCATCGTGCTCGCGTGCGCTGAGGGCCTGGACAACAAGGTGGTGGCAGCGCGCCAGCGGGTCACGCAGCAGACGGTTTCCAAGTGGCGGGGCCGTTTTGTTGAACTTCGCATGCAGGGTTTGTTGGATGCGCCACGTCCTGGCGCTCCGCGCACGATTGAAGATGAGCGCGTCGATGCAGTGATCGCCAAGACGCTGGAGTCTGTGCCAGTAGGCGCGACTCATTGGAGTACCCGCACCATGGCCCACGCAATGGGCATGTCACAGACGGCTGTCAGTCGAATCTGGCGGGCTTTCGGTCTACAGCCGCACCGCCAGGAGACGTTCAAGCTCTCCAGTGATCCGCTGTTTGTCGACAAAGTCCGTGACATCGTCGGCTTGTACATGGACCCGCCCGTCAAGGCGATGGTGCTGTGCGTGGATGAGAAGAGCCAGATACAGGCGCTGGACCGCACACAGCCGATCTTGCCGCTGGCACCAGGTATTCCTGAGCGCAGAACGCACGACTACATGCGCCATGGAACGACGACGCTGTTTGCGGCACTGGACATTGCCACGGGGGAGGTGATTGGACAGTTACACAGGCGCCATCGCAGCACGGAGTTTTTGCAGTTCCTGCGTACCATTGAAGCGAATGTGCCAGCCCAGCTGGATGTGCATTTGGTGATGGACAACTACGGCACGCACAAGACCCCTGCGGTCAAGGCATGGTTTGCAAGACACCCCAGGTTCCACGCGCACTTCACGCCCACCTCCGCGTCCTGGCTCAATCAGGTCGAGCGTTGGTTTGCAACCCTGACCGAGAAGTACATCCGTCGCGGCACACACCGATCAACAAGACAGCTTGAACAGGCGATTCGCCAATACTTGGAGCTGAACAACTCAGATCCCAAACCGTTCGTGTGGATCAAATCCGCCGATGACATCCTGGCGAGCATCGAGAGATTTTGTCTATGAATTTCTAACTCAGGACACTAGCGGCTATCCATCTCTCGGTGGCGTCGTAGCACGGTCCAACGGGCGCTGAATACTTGGGCCATTTGCTCTACAAGATAAACCGATCGGTGCTGCCCGCCTGTGCACCCGATGGCAACCGTCACATAACTTCGGTGGTTTCGGTCCAGCATATCCAGCCAATGGGAGAGAAACTGCTCAATGTGCTGGCCCATCAGCGCCACTTCTGGCTGCTGGCGTAGAAAGTCGGCAACGGGAGCGTCCAGGCCCGTCAGGTCGCGCAGAGCCGGCTCGTAATGCGGGTTGGGCAGCATTCGGACGTCAAACACATAGTCGGCGTCCACTGGAATTCCGCGCTTGAAGGCGAACGACTGGAAAACCAGCGTGAGCTGCCCCGGCGCTGCTGGCATCAGGTCCTTGACATAGCTTTGAAGCTGGGACGCCCTTATCGTGCTGGTGTCTATGACATGCGCTTGCTCACGCAGGTCGGCCAGTAACTCGCGCTCCAGCTCAATCACCTGCGTGAGTGCCCGCCGTCCGTCTGTAATGTCGTCATGCGACAAGGGGTGGCGTCGACGTGTTTCGGAAAAACGTCGGACCAATGTTTCCGTAGTGGCATCCAGAAAAATGGACTGAATGATCACGCCCTGGTTGCGCAGGCGTTCCAGTTCCTGCGGCACTTGCGGCAGTGACGTGGCGCTGCGCACATCCATGGCGATTGCCACGCGGTTTCCGTGGTGTTTGTGTTCGAGTGCAACAAAGGCCGGGAGCAGTTCGGGGGGGAGGTTGTCTACGCAGTAATAGCCTGCATCTTCCATGGCGTGCAGTGCCACGGATTTTCCGGAACCAGACATCCCGGTGATCAGCACAATTTCCAGGGGCATGGATGTCAGCCTTTCTGCGGGGTGTTGGCCAAGCTCAGCATTTCGCTGGCATGGGCAAGGCTGGTGCCAGTTGGGCGTTCGCCGCCCAGCATGCGGGCCACCTCTGTAACCCGGAGGTCGCCCAGAACGGGCGTCACTGTGCTGGTGGTTCCCTTTGTATTTCGGCGCTTGGACACCATGAGGTGGTGATCGGCGTAAGCAGCCACCTGCGGCAAATGGGTGACTGCCAGCACTTGGCGGTCGCGCCCTAGTTGCCGCATCAATCGACCCACTGTTTCTGCCACGGCCCCGCCGACGCCCGAATCTACTTCGTCAAAAACCAAGGTGGGCGCCGTGCCGAGTTGGCTGGTAGTCACGGAAATGGCCAGGGAAATTCGTGACAATTCTCCACCAGAGGCGACCTTGCCGATGGGGCGGGGGGTCATGCCGGGGTGACCTGCCACGAGAAACGCAATCTCGTCCAATCCATGAAGAGCAGGCTCAGCGGTTTTTGTTACTGACACCTCAAACACCCCCCCCGTCATGCCCAGTCCCTGCATGGCCTGTGTGATGGCCGCTGACAGTTTGGGCGCTGCCCTTGTCCGCCTGAGAGAAATGGCTCGTGCAACCGTTTGGTAGGCTTTGGCACTGCTCGCTTGCGCGGTTTCCAGGCCGACGAGGTCGGCTGCGGCGTCCAGTTGCTGCAGCTCTCTTTTCCACGCTTGCAGCAAGGCGGGCAGTTCAGTTGGTTGCCGTTTGTAACGCCTCGCCAGAGTCATCCACTGTGAAAGTCGCAGATCGAGATCTGCGAGGCGGTCGGGGTCCAGGTCGGTGTGTCGTAGATAGGCTTGCAACGAGCGAATGACGTCGTTGGTCTGCGCCAGGCTGGACGAGAGGATATCGGCCATCTCGCTGAATGCGGGCTCAAGCAGTTCCTGGCTCTGCAAAAGCGACGTCGCTCGCGCCAGACTGGACTGAGCGCCGGATGCCTCTTCCTCGAGGGTTGCAAGCGCGCCTTGGGCGACCTCCAGCAACGTTTGGGCGTGCGAAAGGCGCTTGTGCTGTGCCTCAAGGTGTGCCCATTCATCCTCTGCGGGTGCTAGCTTGCTGACTTCCGCAATTTGCCACTGAAGCCTCTCGCGCTCCTGCTGGAGTGATGACTGTGCCGCACGTGCTTCCTCCAGAATCTTCTGGTCGGCACGCCATTTAGTCCACAACGCGGCAAGTTCTTGAACCGAGATACCTGCATAGGCGTCGAGCAACCCCCGCACGGAGTCGGGGCGGGTCAGACTTTGCCAGGCATGCTGACCATGAATATCCAATAGCTGATCTCCGAGGAAACGCAGTTGTGTCGCGGTGGCAGGGGTTCCATTGATCCACCCACGGCTTTTCCCTTGGGTGCCGATGGTTCGGCGAAGAAGCAGGGTTTCGTTGGCTTCAATTCCTGCATCGTCAAACCATGGTTGCAGTTGGCAGGGGTAGTCGAATTCTGCGCATACATCTGCGTGGGAAGCTCCTTCGCGCACGTATCCAGCATCCGCGCGGGAGCCCAGAGCCAGCTGCAGTGCATCGACCAGAATCGATTTGCCGGCTCCCGTCTCCCCTGTCAGCACGGTGAAGCCAGTTTGCAGATCGAGCGTCAGCTCTTGAACGATCACGAAGTCTCGCAGTGTGATCCGCTTGAGCGCCATGGTCAGGAGCCCCCCTCGTTCCAGCGCAGCTTTTTGCGCAGGGTGGCAAAGTAGTTCCAGCCGAGCGGGTGCAAAAACCGAACGCTATGCTCGGAGCGCTGAACGAGTATTCGATCGCCATGCAGCAGTGATGCCAGCGACTGCATATCGAAATTCGCGCTCACATCCCTGCCGCTCACGATCTCGACGGCCACCTCGGTGGCATCGGACAAAACGATCGGACGGTTTGACAGGGTATGGGGTGCAATAGGAACCAGCACCCACCCCGGGATAGAAGGATGGAGCATGGGACCGCCGGCAGAAAGGGCGTAGGCCGTAGACCCGGTGGGTGAGGCGATGATGAGCCCGTCAGCCCTCTGGTTGGCCACGAATCGCCCCCCCACTTCCACGCGCAGCTCCACCATGCCGGATGTGGCTCCGCGATTCACCACGACATCGTTCATGGCCAGGGCCTCGAAAACCGTGGTCTGCTCACGAACCACGCGGGCTCGCATCAAGGGGCGCAAGTCCTCTTCATACTCTCCGCAAAGCATGGGAGTGAGCGCCGCCTGGTAGCTGTCGAAGGGGATGTCAGTAATGAAACCCAGGCGCCCTTGGTTGATCCCGATCAGTGGGGTGCCATAGCGCGCCAACCGACGTCCGATGCCCAGCATGGTGCCGTCTCCTCCAACTACCAAGCCCAGGTCGCAATGAGTGCCAATGGTGTCTACGTCCATTGAGGGATAGGCGGTCAGGTTGGTGTTGATCGCTGTTTCTTGTTCAAGCACCACCTGGCATCCCTGGCGGACAAGAAACTGCGCTATTTCTTCGAGGGCGCGGCGAGAACTGTCGGTCATGGCGCCTGCAGCAGTTGCCTGATACTTGCCGATAAGCGCAACATGGCGGAAATTGGACGTCATCGCGAAATTACATCACTAAAATCCCCCCATGCTCGATGACCGTGCCAAGTTGTTGCTTAAAGCGCTGGTCGAGCGCTACATCGCCGATGGGCAACCTGTGGGTTCGCGCACCCTTTCGCGTGCGTCCGGTCTGGAACTATCTCCTGCGACGATACGAAACGTCATGGCGGACCTCGAGGAGTTGGGGCTGATTGCCAGCCCACATACCTCCGCTGGAAGGATCCCCACGGCGCGTGGCTACCGCCTGTTTGTAGACACCATGCTGACGGTGCAGCGGGATCCCCTGACAACACCGCAACTGGTACCAGAGCAGCCGCAAAAAGTGATTGCCAATGCGGCACATCTTTTGTCTAACCTCTCTCAGTTTGTGGGTGTCGTGATGGCGCCGCGGCGCACCTCCGTGTTTCGCCACATCGAATTCCTTCGGCTTTCAGAGCGCCGATTCCTGGTGATCATCGTTTCGCCCGAAGGAGACGTGCAAAACCGCGTCATCTTCACTGACGTGGACTACTCCCAGTCGCAGTTGATCGAGGCCGCCAACTTTCTGAATGCCCACTATGCCGGCTTGGCCATAGAGCAGGTGCGCGAAAAGCTCAAGTCGGAGGTCGACATGCTGCGCGGGGAAGTCGCTTCACTGATGCAGGCTGCAGTCAATGTCAGCTCGGAGGCGCTTTCTGAATCCCAGGATGAGGTTGTCATTTCTGGCGAGAGAAACCTGTTGGCCGTGAGCGACTTCTCCAGCGATATGGGCAACCTTCGCAGAGCCTTTGATCTGTTTGAACAGAAGACCCAGATACTGCGTCTTCTGGACATATCCAGCCAGGCCGAGGGAGTTCGTATTTACATCGGCGGCGAAAGCCAAGTGGTGCCGTTCGAAGAACTTTCGATCGTCAGCGCACCGTACGAGGTAGATGGCCGAGTGGTTGGGACATTGGGGGTGATCGGCCCCACCCGCATGCCCTACGACAAGATGATCCAGATCGTGGACATCACCTCCAAGTTGGTGTCCAACGCGCTGAGTTACCGCAAGTAAACGCCCTACAATACTTGCGGTGCTCCGTTTGATTCATCGTAGGCGCAAGGGGCGTTAGCTCAGTTGGTTAGAGCAGAGGACTCATAATCCTTTGGTCGTTGGTTCAAGTCCAACACGCCCTACCAGTGATCGTTGGCACGATCATCATTTGCTTTGAATTTTCTTTCGTTAGAAATTGATGAATTTGGATCAGGGGCCGCTACGGGTGCATTACAATTGCATCCGTGATTTGAATGGATGGGTGCTAACGCAGACGATGCAAGCATCAATCAAAAAATAGTGAGAATTTTGGATCGCTCTGATTTTCGTGCTATAATTCAAAGCTTAGCGGCTGTAGCTCAGCTGGATAGAGTACTTGGCTACGAACCAAGGGGTCGTGGGTTCGATTCCTGCCAGCCGCACCAATGTTTAAAGCCTGCAACTGAAAAGTTGCAGGCTTTTTCATTTGTGGATTGCTTTTCGTTTTGCGGGTAACACTTCGCCATGAACAAAGCTTTTACCAAGGAAACCGACGCCGATACCGACGACGATCTTGTGTCGCAGCCGCTCCCAGTTGGTGGGAAGAACTACATCACCCCCCAAGGTTATGCTCGGTTGCGCTCGGAGCTGTTGGAGTTGATTGACACGGAGCGTCCGAAGATCGTGGAGATCGTCCATTGGGCGGCCAGCAATGGGGATCGCTCCGAGAATGGGGACTACCTCTACGGCAAAAAAAGGTTGCGCGAAATTGACCGGCGCATCAGATTTCTGACCAAGCGACTAGAGATTGCAGAGATCGTCGAGCCAGCCATCCACCATGGAAGCGATCAGGTATTTTTTGGTGCAACCGTTACTTACCTGGAAGACGACAGCGTGGAGCGGACAATCACCATACTGGGGATAGATGAGGCTGAAAGCGGCCACGGCCAAGTGAGCTGGATGTCACCGGTAGCGCGTGCACTCCTGAAGTCCAGGGTGGGTGACGAAATTTCACTGGCTGCCCCTGGAGGTATGCATCGGCTGGAGGTGATGGATGTTCAGTATCCTGATAAGCCTTGGCAAAGCGGGGTCTGAACCGGTCACCTTCACCTTGCCGGGCCCACAGTTCAGGCTTGGGGAATGATTCGAGACGCTCTGATCACAGCCTGTGTGCGTCGCAATCCGCGCAATGCTGATTCGAGATGGGCCTGATCCCGCACTGCCACCACGAAGCGCAGGTCCGTGGTGTCAAGTGCTACCTCGTCGTCCATGTCCACATGGGTTATATCGGCTTCCGAGTTGGCCAGTTCTGACGCCACGCGTGCCAGTACCCCTTTGCCGTTGGTCACGGTAACAACCACCCCGGTCTCGAACATGCGAGAGGGTTCATCCGACCAGTCCACCGCGATGAAGCGCTCGCTGTCCTTGTGTTGCAGCCGCTTGGCGACGCTGCAATGCGCATTGTGGACCACCAAACCTTCTCCACGGCCCAGGTAACCCACGATGCTGTCGCCGGGGACGGGGCGGCAGCAGTGTGCGTACTGGACCGAAGCGTTTTCGCTTCCATCCAGAGTCACAGCGCCTTGGGACAGTTTTTCGTGGGATGTGTATCGCTCTCGGGTCATCAGCAGCGCATCGGGCCGGTGGCCGTGCTCGGACATCAGAACCATGAGTCGCTTAGCGACTATGCTAGCTATGCGCTTGCCCAGCCCCAGGTCTGTCATCAATTCGCTGCGCGAACGGTTCCCCGTGAAGCGAAGCAGTTTGTCCCACATGGGCTGGGTTTCCGTATCCATGGGCGGGAGGCTGACCAGCCCTTCTGCACGCAGGGCTTGCGTCAGCAACTTTTCGCCCAGACCTTCCGATTCGGTTTGTGCCAGAGTCTTGAGGTAGTGCCGAATCTTGGACCGTGCACGGCCCGTGCGCACAAACCCCAGCCATGCCGGATTGGGCGTGGAGATAGGGGCGGTGATGATCTCCACCACGTCGCCATTTTTCAGTTCGGTGCGCAGTGGTACCAGTTCATTGTTGATCTTGCCTGCCGTGGTGCGGTCACCCACATTGCTATGGATGGCATAAGCAAAATCCACCACGGTGGCGCCGCGCGGCAAGGCCATGATCTGGCTCTTGGGCGTGAAGACATACACCGCATCAGGGAACAGGTCGACCTTGACGTGGTCCCAGAATTCAGCGGCATCACGGGTTTCGTTCTGGATGTCCAGCAGCGACTGAAGCCATTTGGTCCCCAGCCTCTCGGCCGCATTACCTTCGCTGTCCTGAGCCTTGTAGAGCCAATGGGCCGCAACGCCTGCCTCGGCGATAACGTGCATTTCATCGGTGCGCATCTGGAACTCGATGTTCACGCCCGAGGGACCTACCAGCGTGGTGTGCAGCGACTGATACCCATTGAGCTTGGGAATGGCAATGTGGTCTTTGAACTTTCCGGGCACGGGCTTGAACATCTGGTGCAGGATGCCCAAAGCGGTGTAGCAGTCGGTGATGCTGGTAACAATCACCCGAAAGCCATACATATCAGTGACCTGGGCAAAGCTCAGGTGCTTGAGGTCCATCTTCTGGTAGATGGCGTATAGGGTTTTTTCACGTCCGGCAAGACGAACCGGCATGCCAATGCGGGAGAACGCAGCATCCACTTCCGCTTGCACCTTTTGCACCAGATCCCGCCGCCGGTTGCGCGACTTGTTGATGGCCTTCGACAGGGTTTGATAACGCCACGGATGCAAATACCGGAACGAAAGATCCTGCAATTCGCGATACGTCTGATTCAAGCCCAGCCGGTGGGCAATCGGTGCATAAATCTCCAGCGTCTCAGAAGAAATTCGACCCCATTTGCTGCGCGGCATGTCTGCCAGCGTGCGCATATTGTGTGTGCGATCTGCCAGCTTGATCAAAATCACGCGAACATCGCGCGCCATCGCCAGCAGCATCTTGCGGAAGGACTCGGCCTGGTTTTCCTCGCGTGTATTGAACTGAAGCTTGTCGAGCTTGGTGAGTCCATCCACGAGTTCGGCGACCGGGGCACCGAAACGATCGATCAGGTCGGCCTTGGTTACGCCGCAATCTTCCATGGCATCGTGCAGCAGCGCCGCCATCAATGCCTGGGCGTCGAGCTTCCAGGTGGCGCAAAGTGCCGCCACCGCAATGGGGTGGGTGATATAGGGCTCACCGCTGTTGCGCAGCTGACCCAGGTGCGCCTCGTCGGCAAAGCGATAGGCTTGCCGCACCAGCTCGATGCTGGCTGGGTCGAGGTAGTCAAGATTGTCTGTCAGTGAGGCAAAGCTGGCCGCCGCTGCATTGGCAGCGGCCGCTGACGCACTGACCGTGCCCGAAGCGGGGGCTTCGCCGGGCCGAATCTGCGTTGCAGAATATGAATTGAGCACCGCGTTCATCCCTTAAATGTAGCGCGGTGGCGCATGAGATACCCGAGGCGCAAAAAAAAGCACCGCTGTGCGGTGCCTTTTGTTCAAGTTGCCAGTCGAAAAGATCAACCGGGAACCTTCTTCAGCATTTCCAGGCCAACTTTGCCTTCGGCGATTTCGCGCAGCGCCGTTACGGCGGGCTTGTTGCGGCTTTCGATGCGCGGGGCGTGACCCTGGCTCAGCATGCGGGCGCGGTATGTGGCGGCCAGCACGAGCTGGAAACGATTGGGAATCTTTTCCAGACAGTCTTCTACGGTGATGCGTGCCATCGGTATTCTCCGGGAATCAGGTGATATTGAGCGACTGGAAGGTGTCAGCACGGGCGCGGCGCTGAGCGGCGTACTTGAGTCGCTGGGCGTGAACTACGGCTTTCAGGTCGAAAAGCGCGCGCTCAAACAACTCATTGATTATAACGAAGTCGAATTTGCTCACCTGGGCCATCTCAATGGCTGCGTTCTTGAGGCGCACTTCGATGACATCTGCCGAGTCTTCGCCCCGGCGCTCCAGGCGCGAGCGCAGCTCTTCCCAGCTGGGCGGCAGGATGAACACGAGGATGGCGTTGGCAAACGCCTTCTTGATCTGGAGTGCGCCCTGGAAGTCGATTTCCAGGATCACGTCCGACCCCTGTGCGATGCGTTCTTCGATGGCTTTTTTGGAGGTGCCGTAACGGTTGCCATGCACCATGGCCCATTCCACGAAAGCGTTGCCTTGCACCATGGCGTCGAACTCAGGCTCGGATGCGAAAAAATACTCGCGGCCATGTTTTTCCTGCCCGCGGGGAGGGCGTGTGGTGTGCGAGATGGACGGGTGAACGTGGGAGTCGAGTTCGAGAAGGGCCTTGACCAGACTGGATTTGCCGGCGCCGCTGGGGGCTGCCACTACAAAGAGATTTCCTGGGTAATCCATGGGTGATATCCGCTGGGTGCTATCAAAAAAAGAGCGTTATTCGATATTTTGCACTTGCTCGCGCATCTGCTCGATCAACACTTTCATGTCGACGCTGATGCGCGTGAGGTCCAGGGCCGCCGATTTGGAGCCCAGGGTGTTGGCCTCGCGGTGCAACTCCTGGATGAGGAAATCCAGGCGTTTGCCCACTTCGCCGCCTTTTTGGAGCAAGCGCTCGATCTCGTCCAGATGCGAGTTCAGGCGGGTGATTTCTTCGGCCACGTCGATGCGGATGGCAAAGGCTGTTGCCTCGGTGAGTGCGCGGTCGCGTGCGGCTTCTGGAAGGGTGGAGCCGTCGGTCAGGGCCATGGCCTCTTTCCAGCGCTCCATGAAGCGCTGGCGTTGCTGTTCGACCAGCAGGGGCACCATGGGGCCAGCCTGTTGCGCCAGGGTGCGCAACTGACCGAGCCGGTCGTGCAGCATGGCCGCCAGGCGCTCGCCTTCGCGGGCGCGTGCCGCCAGCAATTGTGCGAGTGCCTGCTCCGCCAGGGGCGGCACGGCTTCGCTCCAGTCCTCGGGGCCGCTGCTGGCGTTGGCGCACAGGCGCAGCGCGTCTGCAACGGTGAGGGGGGCGGCTTGGGGGAGCCAGGCCTTCACGGCGTCCTGCAATGAGTTGATGCGTTGCAGCAGGCGGGGTGCCGGGTCCTGGAGGCTGTTGCCATCGTCGTTTTCGAGCGCGGCACGCACTTCCACCTTGCCGCGCTTGAGCTGTGCGGTCAGCATGCTGCGCAACACGGGTTCCAGGGCGCGCAGTTCGTCGGGAAGACGGAACGACAGGTCCAGAAAACGGCTGTTCACCGAGCGGATTTCGAGCCCCAGCCGGCGGGCCTGGGGGGCGCGGGCGTCGGTTTCAGCGCCAGTGGCAGAGGCGCCATGCTGTGCGCTGGCGTATCCGGTCATGCTGTAAACTGGCATTGGACTTTTTTGATGGTTGCTTGCGATCCGGTGATTATCCGGGTTCCGCTCTATACCCGGGTCATCTTCGCAAAATATGTCAAAAATCAAGCCGGCGCCATTGCCGCCCGATACCGTCATTGGGGGCTACCGCGTGGTACGCCGATTGTCTTCCGGCGGCTTTGGTGTGGTCTATCTGGCGCTCGACGCCGAAGGCCAGCAGATCGCTATCAAGGAATACCTGCCTTCTTCCCTGGCCACGCGTGCGCCTGGGGAGCTGCTGCCCAAGGTGCCCCCCGAAAAGCTCTCGCTGTACCGCCTGGGCCTCAAAAGCTTCTTTGAAGAAGGCCGTTCGCTGGCGCAGATCTCGCACGCCTCGGTGGTGAGCGTGCTCAATTTCTTTCGCGAGAACGAAACCGTCTACATGGTGATGAACTACCTGGAGGGCGCCACCCTGCAGGATTTCATCATCACCGCGCGCGATCTGAAGACGCAAAAGGTGTTTCGCGAATCCACCATCCGTTCACTGTTTGACGAGGTGTTGCGCGGCCTGCGTATCGTGCACCAGCACAAGATGCTGCACCTTGATATCAAGCCTGCCAACATTTTCATCACCGACGACAACAAGGCCGTGATGATCGACTTTGGCGCGGCGCGCGAAGTGCTGTCCAAAGAGGGCAACTTCATTCGTCCCATGTACACCCCCGGCTTTGCTGCACCCGAGATGTACCGGCGCGACTCGTCCATGGGCCCGTGGACCGATATTTATGCCGTTGGCGCCTGCATTTACGCCTGCATGCAGGGCTTTCCGCCCAACGAGGCGCCCCAGCGCATCGAGAAAGATCGCCTGTCGCTGGCGCTGACCAAGTTGCGCGGCGTGTATTCGGACAACCTCATCGAGGTGGTGGAGTGGTGCATGGCGCTCGATCCGCTCTCGCGTCCGCAGTCGGTTTTTGCGCTGCAAAAAGAGCTCAGCCGCGAGGGCGAGCGCCGCTACACCAAGCTTTCGGTGGCCGAAAAGATGCGGCTGCAGCTCGACACCCTGGTGTCCGACACCAAGAAGAATGTGCAAAAGGTGGGTGATGCCACCGGCATCGGAGCCAAGCCCAAATGAGCACGACCCACGCAAAGCGGGTTCGGGCAAGCTGCATGGTCATTTACGATGCCTTTGCGCATCCTTGTTTGCGCGAGTCACTATGAAGTTTTCGATATTCCAGATCAGCCGCCGCGGCGGGCGCGAGAAGAACGAAGACCGCATGGGCTACTGCTACACGCGCGAATCGGGCCTGTTTGTGCTGGCGGACGGCATGGGCGGGCACCCTGAGGGCGAAGTGGCCGCGCAGATTGCGCTGCAAACCATCTCGGCGCTGTTCCAGCGCCAGGCCAAGCCGCAGCTGGAGAACGTGCAGGAGTTCCTGTCGTCTGCCCTGCTGGCGGCGCACCACCAGATCCTGCGCTATGCCACCGAAAAAGGCATGCTCGACACACCGCGCACCACGCTGGTGGCAGCCGTGGTGCAAGCGGGCGCGGCTTCGTGGATTCACTGCGGTGACTCGCGCCTGTACATGGTGCGCGGTGGCGAGCTGCTGACCCGCACGCGCGACCATTCCTATCTGGAGCTGCGCAATGCGCCGCCGCCGGGCCTGGACCGCATCAACCGCAATGTGCTGTTCACCTGCCTGGGTTCGCCCACCAAGCCCATTTACGACAGTACCGGGCCCGTGCACCTGGAGCAGGGCGACCGCATTTTGCTGTGCTCGGACGGCCTGTGGGGCACGCTCAGTGACGAAGACATTGCCACCGAGCTGAGCCAGCAGACCGTGTCGAACGCGGTGCCCGACTTGGTCGAGGCCGCCCTGCGCAAGGCAGGCGAGAGCAGCGACAACGTGACCGTGGTGGCGCTCGAGTGGGAAACCCCCGATACCTTCGATTCCACGCAAGGTGTTTCGACCGACAGCATCAGTGACGATGTCTTCGCCTCGACCATTCAGGCCGGGCCCCTGGATGGACTGGTCGATGACCTGGATGACGCCGCCATCGAGCGCTCGATTGCCGAGATCAACGAAGCCATCCGGCGTTCGGCTGCACGCAAGGCTTGAGAGGCTGACCGCATGGCATTGCGCGGCGTTACCGCCCCTGGCCTTGCTTGCGGCTGCCGAGTTGGGCGGCGCGATGAAAATTGCAGCCGCGATTACTCAGCGAGATCGCTGTGCCGCCCCCTTCCAGGCTTTTGGAACCAGCCGCAGCCCCCAGGGTCCACTGCCTTCTAACTTCTGATTTACATGACCACCTTTACTCGCACCGGCGGCCGCGCCACTGACCAACTGCGCCCCGTGCGCATCACCCGCCACTACACCATGCATGCCGAGGGCTCGGTGCTGATTGAGTTTGGCAACACCAAGGTGCTGTGTACGGCTTCAGTGGAAGAAAAAGTGCCGCCGCACCAGCGCGGCACCGGCGAAGGCTGGGTCACGGCCGAATACGGCATGCTGCCCCGCGCCACGCACAAGCGCAGCGACCGCGAGGCGGCCAAGGGCAAGCAAAGCGGCCGCACGCAGGAGATCCAGCGCCTGATCGGCCGCTCGCTGCGGGCGGTGTTTGATCTGAAGCTGCTGGGTGAGCGCACCATCCAGCTCGACTGCGATGTGATCCAGGCCGATGGGGGCACGCGCACTGCTGCCATCACCGGCGCGTGGGTGGCGGCGCAGGACGCGGTCAACCAGCTACTGGCCGACGGCAAAATCACGGCGACACCCATCCTGGGGCCCGTGGCCGCCATTTCGGTGGGCATCGTGCAGGGCACACCGCTGCTGGATCTGGAATATGTGGAAGACGTGGGCTGCGACACCGACATGAATGTGGTGATGACGGGCGCTGGCCATTTCGTGGAAGTGCAGGGCACGGCCGAGGGCGTGGCCTTCACCCGCGCCGAGATGGACCAGCTGCTGGCGCTGGCCGACAAGGGCATCGCCGAGCTGGTGGGTCTGCAACAACAATCGCTATTAAAATAATAGCTGCTTGCGCTTTATCCATAAGCGCTACAAGCCATTTTGACTATGAAACTGGTTCTCGCATCCAACAACCGCGGCAAACTTGCCGAGCTGCAGGCCATGCTGGTGCCCCTGGGCATCGAGCTGGTGCGCCAGGCCGACCTGGGCGTGGGCGAGGCCGAAGAGCCGCACCGCACCTTTGTTGAAAACGCCCTGGCCAAGGCGCGCTTTGCCAGCGCGCACACCGGCCTGCCTGCGCTGGCCGACGACGCAGGCCTGTGCGTGGATGCCTTTGGTGGTCTGCCCGGGGTGGACACCGCCTACTACGCCACGCAGTTTGGCTACGAAAAAGGCGACGACACCAACGTGCGTGCCCTGCTGGAGCAGATGCAGGGCCAGGACAACCGCCGTGCCGCCATGGTCAGCACCCTGGTCGCCGTGCGCAGCCCGCAAGACCCCGAGCCCCTGATCGCCGTGGGCCGCGTAGTGGGCGAAATCACGCGTGCGCCGCGCGGCAGCAACGGCTTCGGGTTCGACCCCGTGATGTACATCCCCGAATTCGGTCAGACCTTTGCCGAGCTGCCCACCGAGGTCAAAAACGCCCACAGCCACCGGGGCCGTGCGGCGCAGCAGATGCTGGCGCTGATGCGCGAGCGCTGGTTCTGAATTCACCATGGCAGTTTCCATCCCCATCGTTCCCGCTGCTGAGGCCGCGCCCGCGCAGGTGCGCGACATCCAGCACTACATGCGCCCGGGGGTGCTGCAGCTCACCAGCCTGCCGCCGCTGGCCCTGTATGTGCACCTGCCCTGGTGCCTGAAGAAATGCCCGTATTGCGATTTCAACTCGCACGAGTGGCGCGAAGTGGACGGGGCGGGCAATGCGTTGCCCGAGGCCCGCTACCTTGATGCCCTGATGGCTGATCTGGAGGCGGCGCTGCCCCTGGTGTGGGGCCGCAGCGTGCACAGCATCTTCATCGGCGGCGGCACGCCCAGCCTGTTTTCGCCGCAGTCCATCGACCGCCTGATCGGCGACATTCGCGCGCGCCTGCCGCTGGCGGCCGATTGCGAAATCACCCTGGAGGCCAACCCCGGCACCTTCGAAAAAGACCGGTTTCACGCCTTCCGCGCGGCCGGCGTCACGCGCCTGTCGGTGGGCGTGCAAAGTTTTAACGACCGGCACCTGAAGGCCCTGGGCCGCGTGCACGACCGCGCGCAGGCGCTGGCCGCTGTGCAGGAGGCGGCGCAGGCCTTCGATACCTTCAACCTCGACATCATGTATGCGCTGCCTGGCCAGACGCTGCAAGAGCTGGAGCAGGACATGGCCACCGCGCTGGCGCTGGCGCCGCCGCACATCTCCATCTACCACCTCACCATCGAGCCCAACACCTACTTCGCCAAGTTTCCGCCCGCCATTCCACCGGACGATGATGCCTACGCCATGCTGGACCGCATCACCGAGATGACGGGCCAGGCGGGGCTGGCGCGCTATGAGATATCGGCCTACGCCCGGCCAGGCCATGCGTGTTTTCACAACACCAACTACTGGCAATTTGGCGACTACCTGGGGCTGGGCGCGGGCGCGCACAGCAAGCTCAGCTTTGCCCACCGCGTGGTGCGCCAGACGCGTTTTCGCGATCCGCATCTCTACATGGACAACGCGCTGGCAGGCCGTGCCCTGGCGCAGGACGAGGACGTGCGCCGGGCCGACCTGCCGTTTGAATACATGCTCAATGCGCTGCGCCTGCGCGAGGGTTTTGCCTTGCAGGATTTTGTAGAGCGCACCGGGCTGCCCGTCACCGCCATTGCCAAGGCGCTGGACGAGGCCGAGCGCAAGGGCCTGATCACCCGCGACATGGCCCGTGTGCGCCCCACTGAGCGCGGGTTTGATTTCTTGAACGATCTGCAGGCGCTCTTTTTGGCCGACTGACCGGCGCAAGACCAGGGCGAAATGCCGTCACTGCTGGTCAAAGAATATGCATCAAATATGGCTCTAGCGCTTATTGGTAAAGCGCAAACAGCTATTAAAATATGAGCAAAAAGGTGAAGACAGCCGCCATCGTGCAGGTGGCCGCGGCGCCTGTTCAGCCGCAGCGCACCGCCGTAATCCGCCCTTTGCCGTCCACCACCAGGTTCAGGCGCTCGGCGTTGAACTCCAGCGTCACCACCTGGCGGGGATGCAGCAGGCGGGCCATGGCCGCACCCGAGGCCACCCGGGCCTTTTCAATCACCGACGGGGTGCCCTGCTTGCCAATCACCCCCTGCGCGGGCGCCGCATTGCACACGCCGCCGCGCGGCCCGGGGCCCACCGATGCAGGCGCCGCGCCCGTGGCTCCCGCAGTCCCGCCCATCCCACCTGCTCCCGCTGTACCCGCGCCACTTTGCATGCCCGCGCAGCCCGCCAGCAAAGCGGCGCACAGGCCAGCGGTCAGGCTGGTGGACAGGGTGAGGGCTCGGGGCATCTGCATTGTTGTCTCCTGGAGGAATCGGTGGCGTGGCACGCCGTTGGAGGGGCTACCTTATAGACCAGGCATGATTTATTCATGAACTTGTATTGATTTCATGACTCCAAAGTTCATGGAAAAAGAAGATGCACGCAAGCAGTCGCGGGAAGTACTGCATGAGCGTCGCAAGCAGGTCATCCGCTTGCATCGAAAAGGTGTTGGCGTGATGCAGATCGTTGAGCAAACTGGGCTCAGTTGGTCTGGGGTCAACACTGCACTGCGCCTGTTCGAGCAAGGCGGGGCGGCTGCACTCAAGCCTAACGCCAGGGGAAAGAAGCTGGGCAGTGGACGCAGCCTGAGCGCTGAGCAAGAGCGCGTCATTCGAATGACCATCATCGACAAGCGCCCAGAGCAGATCAAGATGGAGTTCGCCCTTTGGAGTCGGCCCGCAGTGCGCGAACTCATCGAACGCGACCTGGGGCTCAAGCTATCCGTGCGGGCGGTGGGCGACTATCTGGCGCGCTGGGGTTTTACGCCGCAAAAGCCGATCAAAAAAGCCTACGAGCAGAGGCCTGAGGCCGTCCAGGCCTGGCTCGAAGATGAATACCCCGCCATCGAGGCCAGGGCCAAGCGTGAAGGCGCAGAGATCCATTGGGGTGATGAAACGGCCTTGGTCAACACAGATGTGCGTGGCAGAAGTTATGCACCAGCAGGCCAGACGCCGGTGACGCGGGCAGTGGGTGGCACACGGCAAAAACTCTCCATGATTGCCACCGTCACAAACCAGGGCAAAACGCGCTGGATGATCATTGACGAGGCGTTCAATTCAGACAAACTGATCGAGTTCATGCAGGCCTTGATCAAGGAGTCACAGGGCAAGAAGATATTCCTGATTCTGGACAACCTGAGGGTGCACCACAGCAAGCCTGTCAAGGAGTGGTCGGCCCAGCGCAAAGAGGACATTGAGTTGTTCTACCTGCCCAGCTATAGCCCCGAACTCAACCCAGAGGAGCGGCTCAATGCCGATTTGAAGCATGCGATTGGCAGCAAGGTTCCGGTGCGAACCAAGGCCAAGCTGCGCGCGGCGGCGACAGAACACATGACGATGTTGGAGAACACGCCAGAGCGGGTCCGGAAGTACTTTGGCGACAAGCATGTCGCCTATGCGGCCTCATGAATAATTCCCGCCGGATCAATAGCGTGCGCAGGGTGCCGTGGCTGTCACCACAGGTAACGGGTGCTGGCTGGATTGTCCGTTCCACTGGTGGAACACAGCGGGAGCGGAGGTGCCGCAAAGCGGCTTTGCAACAGGGGCGGGTTCCTTCGCTTGCGTCCTACAGACCCGTCGGCGGATTCAGTGAAACTGTGGCCATGACACCGGCACTCCGATCCACCATAACGCGGGCCTTGACGGCGGGGACCGTGGCGAGCCTTTTTTCGGCCGCTGCACTCATGGTGTGCGGCCGGCGGGAAACCGGAAGTTCGGCGGCGCCCATCAATGCCGTGAGCCACTGGTATTGGCGCGAAGAAGCTCTGTATTTCCGGCAGACCGATATCAAACACACGCTGCTGGGTTACCTCACCCACCATGGGGCGTCCGTATTTTGGGGGGCGCTGTTTGCCGCGGCGCTGCATGGGCGACCGGCAGCCCGCAACCCGGGCGCCGTGCTGGCTGGCAGCATGGCCACCAGTGCGGCAGCCTGTTTCGTGGATTTTCAACTAACCCCGGAGCGGCTCACGCCCGGCTTCGAACACCGTCTGTCGCATCGGTCTCTTGCGGCGGTTTATGGGTCGTTTGCCGTGGGGCTTGCGGTGGGTGCGCTGCTGGTGGGTGGCAACGATCCGGCGAAATAAAGCGGGGTAGGCCGCGGCGCAGAACGTGGAGGATGCTCAGGGTTGGTGCCGCCGCATCAGCCCAGCAGCTTTTCGAGCGCGCTGATGCCAATGGGGGGCTCCGCCGTCCATGGCACCACCAGCACGTCGTGGCGCGTGTGTTCGGCCACCCGCTCCATCTGCTGGCGCTCGCTATGGAGGCGCGCTTGCAGCAAGGGGTCGCCCGTGCCGGTAGCCAGCAGTGATTTGTTGACGACCCAGGCATAGGGCTCAATCTGGGCCCGGCGCAAGTCGTCCTGTAGCGCAACAGCCTGCGACACCGGGGTGGCTTCGGGCAGCGTGACCAGGATGATCTTGGTGTAGTCGGCGTCTTGCAGCCGCATCAGCGGCGTCACGATGCGCCCGGCGGCTTTGCCTTCAAATTCGCGCACCATCTGGCGGTGGTAGGCGCCGGTGGCATCCATCAGCAGCAAAGAGTGGCCCGTGGGCGCGGTGTCCATCACCACAAACGCGCTTCGGGCCTGCGACACCACATGCGAGAAGGCGTGGAACACCGCCACTTCTTCGGTGCAGGGCGAGCGCAGGTCTTCGATGAGCAGCGCTTTCTCGTCCTCGGTCAGGGTGGCCGAGCGGGCGGCCACAATCTTGTCCACGTATTTCTGCGTTTCGGCCTGCGGGTCGATGCGGCCTACGCTAAGCCCTGGCACCTCTCCGTTCAGTGTGACGGCCAGGTGCGCAGCAGGGTCGGTCGTCGTCAGGTGCACGGACTTTCCCTGGTGAACCAGCCCCAGTGCAATGGCGGCGGCAATGGTGGTTTTGCCCACCCCGCCTTTGCCCATGACCATGATCAGGCCGCGCTCACCCTGCGCCAGCTCGGCCACCAGCTCGGACAGCTTGTGGTGGTCCATGGCGGGCGCTGCGGGGGTGGCTGCGCCCGTTGCCGCTGTGGGTTTTGAGGCCAGCAGTCCGCGCAGTGCAGGCAAACCCACCGAGTCCACTGCCCGCAGTGGAATGTGGTCGGCCACCAGGCAGCGCAACGCAGCGGGCATCTCGTCGAGCGCTTTGCGCCCCAGTGCCTCGATGGCCGTGGCAATCGGGTCGTCTGCATGGGTGCGATGGAACACGGCGTTCACCACCAGCCGCTGGTTCGTCAGGCCCAGCGCGCGCAGCTCATCCGAGGTGCGGGCCGCCTCATCCAGCGCGCCTTTATCGGGCCGGGCTACCAGCACCACGGTGGTTTGCGTGGCGTCGTTGAGTGCGGCCAGGGCTGCGTTGAAAAGCTGCTCTTGCATTTTCAGGCCCGAGTGCGGCCCCAGGCAGGATGCACCGCGGTCGTTGCCTTCCAGAAAACCGCTCCAGGCCTTGGGCAGGCTCAGCAGCCTGAGCGTGTGCCCCGTGGGGGCCGTGTCGAACACGACGTGGTCATAGGCGGCACCGCCGTGCGACAGGAGGCTGGAAAATTCGTCAAACGTGGCGATTTCGGTTGTGCACGCGCCAGACAACTGCTCGCGCACCGTGGCAATGTCCTGGTCGCTGGCCTGCGGGCCCATCTGCCCCACCACGCGCGCACGGTAATCCACGGCCGCGGCATCGGGGTCGATGTTGAGCACCTGCAGGCCGGGCACGCCGGGCACCGCCACCGGCTGGTTGCTCAACTCGATGCCCAGCATTTCATCGAGGTTGGAGGCGGCATCCGTGCTGACCAGCAGTACCTTTTTGCCCGCGTCTGCCAGCCCGATCGACACGGCAGTGGAAACCGAGGTTTTACCCACGCCGCCCTTGCCTGTGAAGAAAAGGTACTTGGTGGGCTGATCCAGAAGGGCGATGGGTGTGGGCATGGGATTCGTGAAAAGTGCGCGCAGGTGGTGAAGGTGCAAGGCGCCAATGGCGGTACTTTACAATAATTCAACAATCATTGTATAGTTGCTGCATGACTGAAATTGACGCTGTCCGTTCGCTCGCCGCCCTGGCCCAGGAGGTGCGCCTGAGGGTGTTTCGTGCGCTGGTCGTGGCCGGCACCGAGGGGCTTACGCCCGGTGCACTGGCAGAGCTGCTGGATGTGGCCCCCAACACCCTGTCGTTCCATCTGAAAGAGCTCACCCATTCAAACCTGGTGAGCCAGGAGCGCCAGGGTCGCAACCTGATTTACCGCGCATCCATCACCACCATGAACGAGTTGCTGGGCTTTCTGACCGAAAACTGTTGCCAGGGCGCTGACTGTCTGGCGCCCCAGGCAACGTCCTGCGCTTGCTGAAAATCAAGGAGACCACCATGAAGCGATTCCACGTTCACATCCATGTCGATGATCTTGCCCAGAGCATTGCGTTTTATTCGCGGCTGTTTGCCGCCGAGCCGGCGCGCGTTGAAGCGGACTACGCCAAGTGGATGCTGGACGACCCGCGCGTGAACTTTGCGATCTCTACCCGGGGCGACACGCCGGGGCTGGATCACCTGGGTTTTCAGGTGGACGACGCCGCCGAGCTGGCGCAGTTGAAAGCCCGCGCCGAATCGGCCGACATGGCGCTGCTGGACGAAGGTGCCACCAGCTGCTGCTATGCCCGCAGCGAAAAGCACTGGATCACCGATCCCCAAGGCATTGCCTGGGAGCATTTCCACACGCTGGGCAATATTCCGGTGTTCAACGAGCCGGGCAAAACCCCCGAAGTCGGTGCATGCTGTGCGCCCGCCGCCGCACGCGCGGCCGTGCCGGGCCGCGACAAGGCCGCAGCGGCGTGCTGCGCTCCGGGCCAATGCTGAAGCGTCTCTGAACGAGGTTGCCGTTGGGGGTGTGGCTTGCGCAGTTGCGCAGTCACTCCAACGATCTGTCATCCATCTGTCATTGAATAATGCAATATTTCAATGAATATAGAATTAATAAAAGAAAGCGTGTCATGAAAGTCGGTATCAACGGAATGGGCCGCATTGGCCGTCTGGCGCTGCGCGCGGCCATGGGCGCCGCCGAGCGCCCGCTGGACGACCCGCGCGGCGGCAACCGCCTGGAAGTGGTGCACCTGAACGAAATCAAAGGCGGCGCTGCAGCCACCGCCCACCTGCTGGCGTTTGACACGGTGCAGGGCAAGTGGCGCGAGCGCATTGCCGCCGAGGGCGACAACGCCATCACCATCGGCGCCCAGCGGCTCTCGTTCAGCGCGCACCCCACGGCGGCAGACATCCTCTGGGGCGATCTGGGCGTAGACGTGGTGCTGGAATGCACCGGCAAATTCTTGACGCTCGAAACCATTCAGGGTCACCTGGACCGCGGCGCCAAGCGCGTCATTGTGGCCGCGCCGGTGAAGGTGGGCGACGTGCTCAACATCGTGGTCGGCGTGAACCACCAGCTGTACGACCCTGCCAAAAACCGCATCGTCACGGCGGCGTCGTGCACCACCAACTGCCTGGCACCGGTGGTGAAAGTGGTGCACGAGCAGCTGGGCATCCGTCACGGACAAATCACCACCATCCACAACCCGACCAACACCAACGTGGTGGTGGACGCGCCACACAAAGACCTGCGCCGTGCCCGCAGTGCCATGGGAAGCCTGGCACCCACGTCCACCGGCAGCGCCACCGCCATTGCGCTGATATACCCAGAGCTCAAGGGCAAGCTCAACGGCCACGCGGTGCGCGCCCCGGTGCTCAATGCGTCACTCACCGATTGCGTGTTTGAACTGCAGCGCGAAACCACGGCCGAGGAAGTGAATGCACTGTTCCAGCAAGCCGCATCGTCTTATCTGTCGGGCATTCTGGGCTACGAAGAGCTGCCGCTGGTGAGCGCCGACTACGCCCGCGACACGCGCAGTTCCATCGTCGATGCGTTGTCCACCATGGTCACCGACGGCACGCTCTTGAAGGTGTACGCCTGGTACGACAACGAAATGGGCTATGCCTGCCGCATGGTCGACCTGGCCTGCCACATGCGCGACGTGGGTGTTTGAAATGCAGCACAACCACGCCACGCGCAACTACGCCATCGTCACCGCAGCCTATTGGGGCTTCACGCTCACCGATGGCGCACTGCGCATGCTGGTGCTGCTGCACTTTTATCGCCTGGGGTATTCGCCGTTCACGCTGGCGTTTCTGTTTTTGCTCTATGAAGCAGCCGGCGTGCTGGCCAACCTGATTGGTGGCTGGCTGGCCACGCGCTACGGCATCACGCGCATGCTGACGGTGGGGCTGGTGACGCAAATCATCGGCTTTACCTTGCTGGCGCAACTCAACCCCGAGTGGTCGGTAGCCATGTCGGTGGCCTGGGTGGTGCTGGCGCAGGGCATTTGCGGCGTGGCCAAGGATTTGACCAAAACCGCCAGCAAATCCGCCATCAAGGTCACCTCGGCGCAGGCCCAAGAGCAGGGTGCTGGCCAGCTGTTCAAGTGGGTCGCCTGGTTTACGGGCAGCAAGAACGCCATGAAGGGTGTGGGTTTCTTTTTGGGTGGCTTGCTGCTGGAGGCGCTGGGCTTTCGCCACGCGCTGTGGGCCATGGCCGCGCTGCTGGCGCTGGTGCTGGTGGGGGTGGTCACCTCGCTGCCCACCATGATGGGCAAAAGCAAAGCATCCAAATCGGCCAAGGAGCTGTTCGCCAAGAACGCGGGCATCAATGCCTTGGCTGCCGCCCGCGTGGTGCTGTTTGGCGCGCGCGATGTCTGGTTTGTGGTGGGTGTGCCGGTGTTTCTGTATTCGCAGGGTTGGACATTCACCATGGTGGGCGGCTTTCTGGCGACCTGGACCATTGGCTATGGTCTGGTGCAGGCCATGGCGCCGCAACTGGTCAAACGCAGCCAGGACGGCCTGAGCACCGAAGTGCCCGCCGCACGGCTGTGGTCGGCTATTTTGGCGGTGGTTCCTGTGGCCATTGCCTTAGCGGTGGCCATGCAGGCGCCCTATTTGGAGTGGGTGGTCGTGGGCGGCCTGGGTGTGTTTGGCTTTGCATTCGCCGTCAACTCGTCGGTTCACTCGTACCTCATCCTGGCCTACGCGGGCTCTGAAAAGGCTGCCGAGGACGTGGGCTTTTACTACGCTGCCAACGCCCTTGGGCGCTTCATGGGCACGCTGATGTCCGGCCTGCTGTACCAGTGGGGCGGGCTTCTTTACGCCCTCATCGGGTCTGCCGTGATGCTGGCCATTTGCTGGCTGGTGACGCTGGCTTTGCCGGTGACCACCGCGCATAAAACACCGGCTACGGCTTGAAAGCTGCCCACCTCATTCCCTCTACCCCTCCACCGTTGCTGCTGAAAGTGGCTATTCACATGTCAAACCGCGTCTACAACGTACTCTTCATCTGCACGCACAACTCCGCGCGCAGCATCCTCGCCGAGGCCATCCTGAACCAGAAGGGTGAGGGGAAATTCCGTGCATTCAGCGCTGGCAGCCACCCCGCTGGCCAGGTCAACCCGCATGCGCTGGATCTATTGCAAAGAAACCGGTTTTCGACGGAGGGCTTGCGCAGCAAAAACTGGGACGAGTTTGCGGCCCCCAATGCGCCGGTCATGGATTACGTGCTGACGGTTTGCGACAAGGCCGCCGGTGAGGTGTGCCCCATCTGGCCAGGCCAGCCGATGTCGGCGCACTGGGGCGTCGAAGACCCGGCGGCGGTGCAAGGCGATGAAGACGCAGTGAACAAAGCGTTCAAAGACGCGTTTATCCTCATGAGTCGCCGCATCTCGCTCTTCCTGAGCCTGCCCATCGACAAGCTCGACAAACTGTCGCTGCAAAAAGAGCTTGTCCACATTGGACAAACCACAGACTGAGACATCCACATTTTGACGGGCCTGGACTTTCAACGGTCCAGGCCTTTTCCTTTGAAAGAGGTAGTCCACCATGGGACTGTTTGAACGGTATTTGACGATCTGGGTTGCGCTGGGCATTGCTGCAGGCGTGGGGCTGGGGCTGGTTCTTCCAGGATTCTTCCAGGCCGTCGCAGGCCTGGAGATCGCGCAGGTCAACCTGGTGGTTGCAGTGTTCATCTGGGTGATGATTTATCCGATGATGATCCAGATCGACTGGGCCGCCATCAAGGACGTGGGCAAGAAGCCGCAAGGGCTGCTGCTGACACTGGTGGTCAATTGGCTCATCAAACCGTTCACCATGGCCGCGCTGGGTGTCCTGTTCTTTCAATACCTTTTCGCGCCCTGGGTAGACCCCCAATCGGCCAGCGAATACATCGCCGGCATGATTTTGCTGGGCGTTGCGCCTTGTACCGCCATGGTGTTTGTGTGGAGCCAGCTCGTCAAAGGCGACGCCAACTACACGCTGGTGCAGGTTTCGGTGAACGATCTGGTGATGGTGGTGGCTTTTGCTCCCATCGCCGCATTTTTGCTCGGTGTGACCAACGTCACCGTGCCCTGGGAGACCCTGGTTCTGTCCACCGTGTTGTATGTGGTGCTGCCCCTGGCGGCTGGAATGGCCACACGCCATTTGCTGGCCAGGCGGTCACCTTTGGCGGTGGGCGCGTTTGTGGCGCGGCTCAAGCCCTGGTCCATCGTGGGCCTCATTGCAACGGTGGTGCTGTTGTTTGGTTTTCAGGCGGGCACCATTGTTGAGAGACCTGCTGTGATCGGCCTGATTGCCATCCCGCTAATTTTGCAAACCTACGGCATTTTCTTTATCACCTGGTGGGGCGCAAAGCTGCTCAAGCTTCCCCACGATGTGGCCGGCCCAGCCTGTCTTATTGGCACATCCAACTTCTTTGAGCTGGCAGTGGCTGTGGCCATTTCGCTTTTTGGTCTCAACTCTGGCGCCGCCCTCGCCACGGTGGTCGGTGTACTGGTCGAGGTGCCTGTGATGCTGTCACTGGTGGCGATCGTCAATGCCTGGCGGCCGAGTGGTCACTCCTCTCGCGCATGAACACATGGCGGTCGGCTTTATGGCGGCTCATCGCTCCGAAAACATGTCCCGGATCACCTGGTAGTCTGCGTTGGTAACCGGTATGAATCGTTCGGCGCCTCTGGCTTGCAGCATGGCGCGCAAAGGTTCGGTGTTGAAAAAGACGCGGTGAATCTTCTCCACCACGGTTTTGCAAAGACGATTGCGCAAGACGAAAGGGTCCTGCGGCAGTGGCTCTGATTGCCAGAGCACGGCCAGATCGTCGGGGCCAACGCGCCCGGCCGTCAGGGCCTCGTCGTAGCGTGTTCTGGAGACAAACCCCGCATCCACCATGCCCTTGCGGACCGCTTCAATGGATCGGTCATGTGATCCAGCAAATGTGATGCGACCAAAGTAGCTCTCGATACTCTGGCCCGTCTGCTGTTGGATGAAACGTCTTGGAACCAGATTGCCAGAGGTGCTGGCAGGGTCTGTCAGGCTGAGCGATTTGTTGCGCAGGTCGCTGACTCCAGCCAACCCCCGGGCAGACCGCACAATCAGGATGGACCGGTAAGTTCCGAGCACGTTGGCACCGGCTGGTCCCGCGCTGGACAGTGCAGCAAACGGGCTCACAGAGGCCTTGCGATCCAGCAGCATGGCGTAGGACGCCGGGCCCAGCTCGGCAAGATCGATACTGTCGTTCAGCAACCCCTCGATGACCGCTCCGTAGGAGGGGGCTGTTGTGATCTCTACGCGTCGCTGCAGTGCTTTTTCCAGCTCGACCTGCAGTGGCCTGAATTCTTGCTGCTGCTTTTGCGCATTGGTTTTGGGTATCAAGGCAAAGCGCAGAACGCGGGGATCATCACAAGCGGCCTCTGACGCAGCCACGAGTGAGGGCACAAGAAGCCCAACCAAACACACGATGGCAATGAGCAATACATTCATGTCGGAATAATGGTGGTTTGGAGCAGAAGTTTCTCGGCCTCGGCGCCGGGCACCGGCCTGCTCAGGAAGTAGCCCTGCACCTCGTCGCATCCTGCCATCTTGAGCTGAACCAATTGATCCATCAGTTCGACGCCTTCAGCGACAACCCGCATCTGCAATCCGTGCGCGAGCGTAATGATCGATGTGACGATCACGCCCACGTCGGTGTTGCTGCGAATGCCGTCAATGAACGACCGATCGATCTTGATGGTGCTGATAGGCAGGTCCCGTATCTGGCTCAGGCTTGAAAACCCGCTGCCAAAATCATCCAGACCGATGCGAATGCCCAGTTGCCGAAGATCCTCCAGAACCTTGACAGCCTGGTTTATTGGTTCAACCAGGCAGCTTTCGGTAATCTCTATCTCCAGATCGCAGGGGCTCAAGCCATGGTTCTGCAGCAACTGCGTAATCTTTGCCGCCAGGCTGCCGTCACGCAATTGCATGGGTGAAACGTTGAACGCCAATGGCACCAGCGGTATGCCTTGGGCTTTCCACCGGGCTTGCTGAGCGCAGCATGCCTGCATGACCCAGTCTCCCAGCTGAACGATCAGGCCGGATTTTTCAGCCATTGCGATGAAGTCGTTGGGATACACCAGCCCATGTTCTGGATGCTGCCATCGCACCAGCGCTTCCATGCCTGAGATTTGATAATTCACCAAATCCACTTTGGGCTGGAAGTGGAGCACCAGTTCATTGTTTTCGATGGCTTTGGGGAGTTGACGCTCTAGCTGCAGAACCCGGTCATGTGAAGGATTGAGGCTGGCGTCGTAATAGGTAAATCGCCCACGCCCCATGCGTTTGGACTCGTACATTGCGGCATCCGCATGCCGGCACAGCGTCGTAACGTCGTGGCCATCCCGCGGAAAGCACGCTATGCCGACACTGGGGCTGACCTGAATCTCGTGGCCATCGATATCCGGATAGGGGAGGCTGAGCTGCGCCACCAGCTTCGACGCAAGGACGTCCATGTCTTGCGCGTGCTCAACGCCTGTGACCAGCACCGCAAACTCATCTCCACCCATGCGACCCACAACATCGGCACTGCGCACGCTGGACCGGAGGCGCTCACTGACGGCATGCAGCAGTTTGTCGCCGACATGGTGCCCCAGCGAGTCATTGATGAGCTTGAATCGGTCGAGATCCAGGTACATCAGCATGTAGTGCTTGCGGCTGCGCTGCGCCCCTTCCAGATGGCTTGCGGCGAGCTCATTGAACATCCGGCGGTTGTGCAAGCCCGTCAAATGGTCGTGTGACGCCAGCGTCATCGCCCGAGCCTTTTCGCTCTCCAGGCGCAGGATCAGTCCATGCTTTTCTTCATCGGATGTGCGCAACGCTTCCAGGAGCGTCTGCTGGTGGCGGGTGCTGCGCACCAACCCCCACATGGCGCCCATCAGGATGATGCTGAGTGAGCCAAGGGTTCCCCAGGAGCGCAGACTGTTGCCGCCATGGCTTGCGCGAATTTCCTGCATGCCGCGACTGACCACCACGATGAATGGTGCTTTCTCCACCCGCTGAAAACTGGCCAATTGCTTCCCCTCTGAACCGGGGATGGCGCCCCGCCACAGGCCATTGGGATATTGGATCGGTGCAAATTGAGGCAGGTGGCGGGGCTCCTGGCTCAGGGACAGCCCTTCGGGGCGCGCCTCGGCGATTTCAGTGCCATCAAGCCCCAGGATATAGATGGATCCCGTGGCCCCAATGTCGATATTGCGATAGAGCTGCAGAAAATAACCAAGATCCAGCATGGCAAGCAGGTAGCCCGAACGAGGGGTATAGCCATGGTGCGAGGAAATCAACAGTGGGACTTGCCATGCATTTTCTTTGAGGAGCGGACCCACCTGGACATCCGAGTCTGTTGCGAGAAGGGCGTCCGTAGGGTTGTCGGCCAACTGAAGAAATGTCTTGATTTCAGGGCTGTCCACAAACGGGGACGACGAACTCAATCGACTCAGCGCGTTGTCATACAAAGCAAGCCTGAGAAAAGTTCGATCTGACGCCAGCATCGACGTCAATCGAGCGGATGCGCGTGAGTTATCGCCGTCCGCGCCATAGTTTGCGGTAACCGCCATCAATCGACCGCGGTCCACCACCTGGGCCAGATTTTCAGCAATGATGGCCGCCAGACTACGCTGCTGAAGCTCGGCGTTTTTCTCCAGCAAGGCCTCTTCGGCTTGCAAACGCTGCCAAGTCAATAGCCAGATCAAGGCCAGCACGATCACCAAGGCCGCAATGCTGATCCACTGCAGTCGCTGAAAATTACCACTGGGTCTGGCTGGCAGTATTGCCGTGATTGATCGTGGGTTGTAGGTGATCAAACGATGGGAGATCTGAGAAGAGAGCTACCGATCGTGCGACAAATCTGTGACGTAAGCGTGTCAATGTTGTAGCTTGTCATTCATCGTTTTGCGCACATGCGTTCGATGGCCGCAAAGTGGGCTGGTCTGGCATCCGGATGCCATGACCCAACTGAGAGAAACAACAAAGCCCCATCGCTGGGGCTTTTTTGCGCTTGCTTCAACTTGTTTTGGTTTTGGCGGGTTGCATGGGGGTAGCAGAGGAAAATTGCCTTGAAACCCGCATGAATACTGGGCCTGCGGCGGAGACTGTGAGATTCGAACTCACGGACGGTTGCCCGTCGGCAGTTTTCAAGACTGCTGGTTTAAACCACTCACCCAAGTCTCCGGGAGGGAAGCCACATATTCTAGCCGCCTGCCAGCGCCGCTGCGTGCTGCACGCTGTTGGCTTCCAACATGGCCGTCTCGCGTGTGCCGATGATCCGCGGCTTCACATGCCCAGTGACCTGAGCAGTTCGTCGGTGTCGCTGGAGGGCACGGGAGGCAGGGGCACTTCCGCGTCTGCGTCTGCGCGGGTCTGCGCCATCAGTGCGTCGGGGTCGGGGGTTTCCTGTGGCTCGAAGTCATACAGTTTGATGAACTCGGTATGGTCGATGGCCAACTCCAGATAGAAGATGTTGTTGTTGCCGGTGTAGAAGGTAACGCGCCGGGCCTCGGGTTTGTCCAGGTTGGCGTCCACGCTCAGCATCACCTGCTTGTTCAGCACCAGCATCTTGGGCTGGTTTTGCGTGATGTGGGTCTGCAGTTCTCGCCGCACCTTGCCGGTGAAGTCGCCTACCACCTGGTTCATGAGTTCGCCCATCACGTTGCTCACTTCGTCCGAGGTGTACGACGTGACCAGGTCTTCTTTCGACATGCCCATGTTCAGCAGATAGCTCTGGTACAGCTCCATGGCGGCAGAGGCCGAGAAATTGATGATCACCAAGCCCGAGAAGCCGCCATCAAACAGCACAAAGCAGCCAATGTCGGGTTTAAGGCAGGTTTTGCTGATGCGCTGCACCATGCCGGAATAGTGAATATGGCTGTGCGTGGCCACGGTCAGGACGCGGGTAACTGAATTGCACAGGCTGATCAGCAGATCTTCGGTGCCGTAAACGACGGATTTTTCTGGGGTGCTCATGGTGCGAAAGAGATGGGGCTGAGGGAGGTGGCTGGTGTGCACAGCATAGGCGACGAATGGGTTGGGGCGCCAGAGATTTGCCGGATTGCTTACGCAGTATCACCCGGGGCCTGGGGGGCGGGTGCCGTGGTGGGCAGCAGCTGCCAGCACCGGGCGAGCCGGTATGCGTCACATGCCTGTCAAACGCCCTCCACACACTCAGCCCCTTCTTCAACCTTTGGGCTTGTTCATGCTGGAACCCTCTTTTTGCCAACCGACCCGTATTTCGCGCCGCGTGGTCCGCTTTGGCGCGCTGGCCCTGGCGGTCAGCCTTGCAGCCTGTGGCGGCAGTGACGACGATGGCTCCGCCAATGCGGGCGCCACAGCCACGCTGGCCGTGCTGGAGACGACCGATCTGCATTTCAACGTGCGCAGCTACGACTATTTCAAGCTCGCCGAAGACAAGTCGTATGGCTTCGAGCGCACCGCCACGCTGGTGCGCGCCGCGCGCAAGGAGTTCGCCAACACGTTGCTGGTGGACAACGGCGACACCATCCAGGGCACCGCGCTGGCCGACTACGAGGCCACCATCAGCCCCATCCCTTGCACGCAGCAGCTGTCGATGTACAAGGCCATGGGCGCGCTGGGTTTTGATGCCGGCACGCTGGGCAACCACGAGTTCAACTACGGCCTGCCCTTTTTGAACCAGGTGCTGGGCGGCGGCCTGGATGTGGAAGGCGTCGATGCCACCAAGAAATGCGCCGGTGCGGGCTTTCCCATGGCGCTGGCCAACGTCTACAGCAGCAAGACCAAAAAGCCGCTGGTGCAGCCCTACACCATTCTGGAGCGCACCTTGACCGCCAAGGGCGCCGACGGCAAGGAAGTGAAGCTGCCCATCAAGGTGGGCGTGATCGGTTTCACCACCCCCGGCATCATGAACTGGGACAAGCGCTACCTCGAAGGCAAGGTTTACACCGAAGGCGCCGTAGAGGCCGCTACGAAATATGTGCCCGAGCTGCGCGCCAAGGGCGCCGACGTGGTGGTGGCGCTGCTGCACGGCGGGCTCGACAGCGCCGCCTACTCGCCCACCATGGAGAACCCGGGCCTGCACCTGTCCAAAGTGGCGGGCATTGACGCCATGGTGATGGGGCACCAGCACAGCGTGTTCCCCGACACGGCGGCCACGCCCGCATACCGGCAGGCCGGCGTGGACAACAAGGCAGGCACCATCAATGGCGTGCCCGCCGTCATGGCCAGCTCGTGGGGCAAGTCGCTGGGCGTGATCCAGCTCGCCCTGCAATGGGATGGCAGCAAATGGGTGGTCAACAAAACCGCCAGCAAGAGCGAGCTGCGCAACACCCAAAGCAAAAACGCTGCCGGCGCCACCGTTTACGTGGAGCCCGATGCCGCCGTGGCGCAGCTGATCGAAACGCAGCACCAGGCCGCTATCCAATATGTGAAGACACCCATTGGCAGCACCGACTTCCGCATGAGCACGCTGTTTGCTGACGTGGGCGACCCCGGCGCCATCCAGATCGTCAACCAGGCGCAGCAGGCCTATGTGGCCGCCTACATCAAGGCCAGCCTGCCGCAATATGCGGCGCTGCCGGTGCTGTCGGTCAGTGCGCCGTTCAAGAGCGGTTTTCAGGGCGGGGCTGACTACACCGACGTGGCCGTGGGCCCGCTGGCCATCAACAACGCGGCGGATCTGTACCTCTACCCCAACACGGTGTATGCCGTAAAGGTGAATGGCGGCGACATCAAGAACTGGCTGGAAGCCGCTGCCAAGCGCTTCAACCAGATCGACCCGGCCAAGACCACCGAGCAGTCGCTCATCAGCACCTTCCCGGGCTACAACTTCGACATGTTCACCACGCCCGACCTGCAGTACGAGATCGACGTGACCCAGCCCGTGGGCAGCCGCATCAAGAGCCTGACCTACCTGGGCAAGCCGATTGACGTGGCGCAGGAGTTCGTGATCGCCACCAACAACTACCGCGCCACCAGCGGCAAGAGCTTTATCGACAAGCTCGACGGCTCGGGCTCCATCTGGGCTTCGCCGGATGCCAACCGCGACGTGGTGATCGACTACATCCGCAAGAACCCCACGGTGACCCGCGCCACCAATGGCGCAGCCAAAAGCTGGCGCTTTGCCAAGGCGACAACGGCCGGCCCGGTGGTGTTCAGCTCGGGCGCCAATGCGCTCAGCGTGGCGCAGGCGGCAGGCCTGACCAACGTGTCGCTGCTGGCGGCCGATGATGGCTTGGGCAAGGGCACGTCCAAGTACGGCATTGACCTGTCCAAATAGCCTGTCCCCGGCATAGCGGCCGCAAGCGAAGGCAGGCAGCCCGTTTCCGGTGGCATGGCGGGTGTTTGCTATTAAATAAATAGCTGCTAGTGCATATACAGCATGCGCTAGCGGCTATTTTGCTATGTATTTCTTTGATTCACGGGCTTGAGCAGCACCACCAGTGCCCCCGCGCCGCCATCCATGGGCCGTGCCTGCACAAAGGCCAGCACCTCGTTTTTTTGTACCAGCCAGCGCTGCACCCGGCTTTTGAGCACGGGGCTTTTGCCCGGTGATCCCAGACCCTTGCCATGCACCACGCGCACGCAGCGCAGCCCCGTCTTGTGCGCGTGGCGGATGAATTGGCCCAGGGCCTCGCGCGCCTCGTCCACGCGCAGGCCGTGCAGGTCGAGCTGGCGCTGGATGCTCCAGTGGCCAGAGCGCAGGCGGCGCGTCACTTCCACGCCAATGCCGGGGCGGCGAAAGCTGAGCTGGTCGTCGGTGTCGAGCAGGGTGCTCACATCGAAATCGTCGCTGATGGATTCGAGCAGCACGCGCTCTTCGTCCAGCCAGTGTTGCACGGGCAGCGGTGGGGGCAGGCGATGCCGCAGGCGCGCCAGGTTGGGATTGCGCAGCGAGGTCACCGGCCCGACGCTGCGGCTGAACAGATGGCGCTCGGCCTCCAGCCGTGCAGCGGCCTCGCGGTGGGCCTTGGCCTGTGCTTGGGCGCGTTCGTGCTCCTCGCGCAAGAGGCGGGCCACGCTGGCCAGGTCGTGCAGATCGTGAATGCGCAGGCTGGCGCGGCGCGGCGCCGGGGCGGTTCGGCGGGTTTTGGCTGGCGCGTTGTGTGGGGG